>JBKKAO010000048.1:0-3175 GCA_046714645.1 Burkholderiales bacterium
GTTGCCGTGACACCTGCCCGATGCTGACCGCGAAGCTAGTGCAGATCAAAAAGAGCCTCGATCGCAAGCTCGGCAAGAACGTGATTTTCGCCGCCATCACTGTGGACCCGGAAAAGGACACGCCCGCGGTGCTGGCCAAGTATGCCAAGGCCTTGGGCGCCACGGATCCAGGTTGGGTGTTTTTATCCGGTTCCCCCGAGGAGGTGCGCGATGTGACCCGCCGCTACGCCATCTTCGCCAAGAAGCAGGTGTCGGGGGACGTGGATCATACCTTTCTCACTTCCCTCATCGACCGAAAGGGCATGATTCGAGTACAGTACCTGGGTGTGAGATTTTCTCCCAGGGAGTTCATGCAAGACGTGCAATCTTTGCTTAGCGAGTAGCCATGGTGATGTGCCTGCCGAGGCTGGCCCCTGGCCATCGAGCGAATTCGGGCAGGACGGTTGGCGCAAGGGGTGAGCATGCAGCTCACTCATGCCTCGCCCTTGGCCGACCGGCTCGAGCGATTGACCAACGAACTGGTTCCTACTTGAGCTCGAAGAAGGCGGTGATGGCCTTCGGCCTGGCGAGCATCGTCGTGGCCTTGGTTCTGGGTTACCCCATTCCCGGTCAGTCATCGGTCCGGTCAAGGTGATTGAGGCCCGCACCAAGGAGATTGCGGCGGGTGATTTTGTGCATAGAGTGGAAGCGTGATGATGGATTGGTTGCCACACAGAGTTGCCGCGCTGCGTGCGACCATCCACACGAAACTCCTCACCGTGCATGTGCTGATCGCGCTGCTACTGCTGAGCGCGGCGGGTGTGGGCTTGTATTCGCTCAATGCGATGAATCGCCGGGCTCAAGAAACGGCGCAACTACAACGTAAGATTGCCGCGTACCGGCAACTCAATCACGACATCGTCGCGCAGTTGTATGGCGTGTCTACCGCATTGATGCAGCCAGAAGCGCACAGGCTAGACGCTACCCTTCGCCAGCTCAAGCAGTTCGGCTATGACCTGGAGCGGCTGCAATTCCTGTCGCAGGATGAATTGGTGACAATGGAAAGCATACGCGCAGGGTTCGAGGAATTCATCTCGGTGGTCACGCGGGCGGTGGAAATGATTCGAGAAGGTAAGGTGGCTGAAGGCCGTCTTCTTCAGACGAACGTAGCCTCCCCCTTGGCAGATCGTCTTGAGCGTCATACCAATCAATTGGTGAACAAGGCGGAAGCCGACATGATCGCGGGGACCGAACTCGCCAACCAAGCCTATGGATACTCACAACGAGTGGTGATTGCCTGCGCTCTGGTGAGCGTTGCCTTGGCCTTGGGACTGGGTTACGTGATCTCGCGCTCTCTGATCGATCCCATTGCGCGGATGGAAGCCGGGATGCGGTATCTTTCCTCGGGAGACTTTTCCCGGCGCGTAGAGGTTCCTAACCGGGACGAACTCGGTACGCTTGCCCAAGACATGAACCGCATGAGCGAGGAACTGGGACGCCTGTATGCCCAACTTGATGCCGCGAGGGAGAACGCCGAGCGCGCCAATCTGGATAAGTCTCGCTTTCTCGCGGCGGCCAGCCATGATCTGCGCCAACCCATGCATGCGCTCAGCTTGTGGGTCGCGAACTTGCAGGTAGCGCTGGATAAGAACGATAGGCGTGAGGCTCGTCGCGCCACCGAGGCCATCGAAAGTTCGTGCAAGTCCCTGAGCACCTCCTTCAATGCAATTCTGGACCTGAGCCGCTTCGACGCACGAGCCTTGACCCCCGTGCTGGTCCACGTTGATGTGGGCCATCTCAGCGAGCGAGTGGTCGAGGAGTTCGGGCCGCAGGCGCGCCAGAAGGGATTGGAACTTCGGCTGCGGCGAAGCGCACATGGGCTAATCTTCGCTCTGAGCGACGAGGTCATGCTGGGGCGTGCATTGCGTAACCTGGTGAGCAACGCGCTCAAGTTCTGCGACACGGGTGGTGTGCTGGTCGGCGTGGTGGGTTACACGGACCGGCTGCGGATCGACGTGTGCGATACCGGAGTGGGAATCCCAGAGAAGCATCGCGAGGACATCTTCAAGGAGTTCTTTCAAATTGCGGACAAGCGAGATCGCCAGCAAGGGGCGGGGTTAGGGCTTTCCATCGTCCTCAAGAGCGTGGGGTTGCTCCATGGACACGAACTGGATTTCTTTTCCCGCGAGGGCCGGGGTACGCGGTTTTCCGTATCGTTGCCTCGGGTCTTGGGCAATGGCGTAAAGCCGGCTCAGAATGCCTCGGCTGAGTGGGTGCAACGTATCGTCGGGTCCTATGTCGCCGTAGTGAAGGATGAGCCTTTGGTGCTGCACGGTGTGGTGGCGTTGTTGAAAAATTGGGGCTGCCTGGTGGTCGCGGGCCATTCGGGCCGGGAGATGATGGACGCCATGGCTCAAAACGAACGCATCCCCGATCTCCTGATCGCGGATTGGCGTTTGGGGAACGGAGAAAGCGGTTTTGACGTCGCCACAAGGGTCAACGCGGAAGTTGGGCGCAATGTTCCGGTTCTACTCATGACGGGTGATCCTCTGAGAGAGTTGCCCAGTGATGCTCCCCCGATGAGATTGGTACACAAGCCTATCGATTCGGCACAGCTTCGCGAATTGATGGAAGAGTTGCTACCGGAGCGTCAGTTTATTTAGGGTCTGTTGACCTATATTTCGTGGGCGGGGTGGAGGTATTCAATCTTCGTCGCGCCACCTCTAAGACAAGCTGAGTACGATTCGCTACGCGAAACAACGCGAGGAGATCGCTGACATAGCCTCGGGCGGTCGTTTCGGCAATATCCAACCGGCGCGCAATGCTTTTATTAGGCATGCCTTGTAGAAGTAGTCGCAGTACGTCCCATTGGCGGGGCGTGAGCCCCAGATCATCGGTCTTTACGGAACCTTCGGAAGGAGGGGAGGGTTCGCGAAGGGGTCCACGTGTGCGTTCTCTGGGTGTGACGGAGGCCGGGACTGTGATGGCGCCCGAAGCCGCCATTTTCAAGGCGTGCCAAAGGAGCTTGGGATCTTCCGATGACTTGGGTATGAACCCCATGGCTCCGCGCTTGATGGCTTCCAAACCGTCTCCCGGTCTTCATGGCCCTAAAGCACGACGACGGGTAGTTCGGGGAAGGCGGTTTTCATGTCGGAGAGAGCGTCCAACCCCTTTCTGTCAGGAAGGCCCAGATCGA
>JBKKAO010000049.1:0-4218 GCA_046714645.1 Burkholderiales bacterium
CCAGAAGAGTTTGCGGCGCTCATCAAGCTTGATGGCGCCAAATGGGCGCGAGCAGTAAAGGTATCCGGCGCAAAGATTGACTGACGACGAGGATAAGACGAAATGATCTCCAACGAGACTTCTAGAGACTTCAAGCTTTCAAATTTCCGTCACGTTGACGGAAACGGCAATGCAACGGCATACATCGGCTTTCTAGACCGCTTCGCCGCGGAACGCCGAGAGATGATCGACATTGGAATCGATTTAGGGCACCTCTAATAATTCCGCATTGTAGAGTAGAGCATTTGGAATCGATGTGATAGAAAGGCTCTAAGCGCAAAGTGAGCTGAGACTGATGAAGAAACCCAAATGCCGGAAGCAACCCAAACCGAGACAACCTGGATTTTTTGATGTTCAGGATCGAGCCGAGCAACTCACTCGAATGGGAGATCCGTTGGTCGGGTTGAACGCGCAAATTAATTGGGAAGCATTTCGATCGGAGTTAGAGCGTGTTCACGACAAGGCGCGCAAGAGCGCGGCAGGTGCCAAGCCCTACGATGTGGTGCTGATGTTCAAGATGCTGGTGGTGCAGCAGCTGCACAATCTGGCGGACGAGAAGGTGGAGTACCTGGTACGGGACCGGTTCTCGTTCATGGGGTTTTTTGGGATTGCAACTGGAGGACCGGGTACCTGACGGCAATAGCGTGTGGTTGTTTCGGGAGCGGCTCAAGGCGCTGGGCTTATTCGAGGTATTGTTCAAGGCGTTTCACGAGCAGTTGGCGGCGAGGGGCTATGAGGCGCGTTCGGGGCAGATGATTGATGCGACCTTTGTGGAAGTGCCCAGAGGCCGCAACACGCGGGAGGAGAACGCGCAGATCAAGGCCACCCCGGCCGGAGAGGATCCAGGGCTGTGGAAGGACGAGCCGGACAAGCGAGCACAGAAAGACATCGATGCGCGCTGGACGAAGAAAAACGAGCAGGTGTACTACGGGTACAAGAACCACGTCAACGTCGATCAAGACACCCAGCTCATTGAGTGCTTCGAGGTGAGTTCGGCCAGTGTGCACGACAGTGTGGTGTTCGACCAGTTAATCGATGCGAGCCGAGATGAGGAAAGCGGTACTCGAGCGGTGTATGCCGACAGTGCGTACCGAAGTGCGGAGCGGGAGGCGGACCTAGAGGCGGCGGGGATCGCAAGTCAGATATGCGAGAAGGGAACGCGAGGCGCGCCACTCAGTGATGAGCAAAAGCGCGGCAACCGCACCAAGTCGAAGGTTCGCGCTCGAGTCGAGCACGTGTTTGGGCAGCAAGCGCATATGGGCGGACATTTTGTGCGTACCATCGGAATGGCCCGCGCAAAGGCCAAGATCACGATGATGAACTTGGTCTACAACATGGTGCGGCTGATGCAGCTGGTCGCGCGCGCCGCAAAAAATGCCGCGAGTCCACAAGGGGTCAATCCGTGCGCACTAGCGTGAGAATTGGGAAAAGAGAATGAAAAGTCCGGCTAAACGCCTTTCAAAGCGACGAAACTGCACGATTACGTGTTACTTAATCGCGAATGCAACTTATTCAGACACCCCGGCAATTACGCTGCCGAAATAGAGCGATTTTTAGAGGTTCCCTTTATGAGCGCTTCCACATGCCACGTAAAGGACGGGGCGCTAGCCACGCAAGTGCCGTTGCGGCGAGGAGGTAAAGTCCAACTGCACAAGCAACCAGTGCGGTGAATCCGAAATGGATGGCGAGCAAGGTAGCCAGGACCGCCCCAACCACCGAGGCACAGCCATTCACTGCCCACGCCCACGGAATCAATGCCGGTAGACGTTCCTCGATAATCATCAGCCCGCTCGGAAAAGGCATGCCCATCACGACCGCCAAAGGGGCGATGATCGCGAGCGAGATTGCGATCTTTGCGACGTCAGGCAGAAACATTAGCGCACTAAAAATATTTGGCAAAACCAAAACGTAACCCAGTGCGAGGATGCCAATGACCATCGCTACCCAACGGATGCGCCGTGGCGTATCCGCCGTGGCGCTTTCGGAAAGGCGAGCACCCGCACCAGCGAAGAACAAAAACGCCGCCAGGACCACCGCGACCGCATAGAGCGGGTGGGTCAAGAAGAGAAGAAACTTCTGGATGAAGGCGATCTCGACAAACATGAAAGCGAATCCGATGGCAGCGAAGTAGGCGGCACCACGCCAGGCAAAGGGGGTTTGGACGGCTTGTCTGATCTTTCGCGAGGCGAGCAACGGCGCCGCGATTAACAGCATACTGATGGGCACTGCTTGGAGCAGCGTCACCACCAGCACTGGATACCCCCACTCCATGAGCGAGAGCCCGCCCTGTTCGCGCATGGCCCACAGCTCCGGCAGCGAGCGCCACTTGAAGGACTGAAAGAAGTAAGGGCGGTCATCGGTCGCCGGCGAGATGTCGAACTTGTAACGCTCGATGAATCGCCACCGCTCTTGGGAGAGAATGGCTTGTGCCGCGTCAAAGAAATCCGCACGTCTGAGCACGTTGTAGCGGTTGGCCTCTTCGCGCGAAATGCCGGGATAGTATTCGAGATCGAAGGAGCGCTCTTTGCAGAATCGCCGAAGGGCTTCGAGCTGCTCCGGTGTGTAAGCGCCCTTCTTCGCCAGTAATGTGGTCGTCTTCCAACCGCGGATCAACGCCAAACTGGTGCGGGGCTGCATTCCCTCGCGTTCCATGGCGAGGGCGGCGGTAGCGAACAGCTTGAGGATATCGCGTGGCGGAAGACTCACCCAGCGAGTAATACTGAGAATGCCCTCCGGGTTGAGTAGTTTCAGGTATTCGCGAAAGGCTTCGACGGTATACAGGTAGGTCTCCGCCAGCGCATACAAACCGGCAGAGGAGGCGCCAAAGGCATCCAGTAGTGCGAGTTGGATCGCGTCAAAGCGTTGCGCGGTGGATGCCACGAATCCGCGCGCCTCCGCGATGTGCAGCCTCACGCCCTCGATGCCGTAGGGGTTGCCGGAGAACTGCGCGAAATCCTCGCTTACCAAGCGCACCAGAGCAGGATTCAGCTCGACGGCATCGATCGAAGCGGCGCGATGATAGAGCGCCTGCAGCACATCGCTGCCCGCACCCGCACCCAGCACCAAAACCCGAGGTGAGCGCAGTAGGTGATAGGGCGCGGCCGACGTCAGATAGCCGAGATAAGCCAGCGCTTGGGTGCCGCCGCCGAGGTGGGTCAGCGCGCTCAATCCCTCGCCATCGGTGAAGATGCCAAGCTGGACCGGGGGCTCGTCTGTCGCGTTGAGACTCAATCCCGGCGCGTGTCGAAAGGGGACTTGCGAGCTCTCGACCACAGTAAGCAAGCCAAGCGCGTTGGATCGTTCGGCCACAACGCGCGTGCCGAACACGCGTAGCGTTTGTGACAGCTCCTTGTAGGGCGAGGGCTTGAGTTCCAAGCCCAAACCGTACGCCGCCACTGCCACCATGCCGGCACTGCCAAGTGGCACCAGCACCATCCACCTGAAAGAGGTTCGTGACCACAAAACGGCGACAAGAGCGGCAAGCGTGGAGCATCCTGCGATCCCGACCAAGACCTGCAGCGGATGAAACACCGATAGTGCCGCCACCACTGCGACGCATCCAAGCGCGGCGCCGCCGATATCGAAGCTATAGATGCGATGGGCTAAGCGCGGAAACGCGGTAAAACTCAAACACACGCAGCTCGCCGCGAACAGGAAGGGCCACAGGAGCAGCAAATACATGAGCCCGAGATAGGCCCATTGTTTGGCATCCCACATCACCTCCAACGCGTTGAAGGGCACACGTTGAGCCAATAGGAAGCAGGTCACCGCCGACACGCCGAACAGCGTCGTGGATCCGGCAAAGACAAGGGCGAAATGCCGCACAAGCCGCTCGCGCAGCAGCGCGACAAGGGAACCGCTGGCGCCATAGCCAAGCAGCGCCACACTGATCACCAGATAGGCGAAGTGATGCCATTGGACGATCGAAAACAGCCGGGTCAGCAATACCTCATAGGCGAGCGCCGCGGCGGAAATGAGCGAGATGGCCACATAGGGCGGTGCGGGTGGCGTGGTTCGCATGCAAGAGGCAATGCAGAAAGCGTAAGCTTGACCGCTCAATGCTCGCCGGTTAGCGGGACAAAACTCTCCGGCAGCAACTGTCGCGTGGTGACGCTACCGTCGGGCTTTTTCTCCACCAGCATGAGGTGTTGCACCGCAAACCCAGTGCCCACCGGGATC
>JBKKAO010000050.1:0-4389 GCA_046714645.1 Burkholderiales bacterium
CACCACGCCCGCAGCCGCTCCAGCAGGAGCGGCGCGAGCATGGCGTAGCGGTCCTTGCGGCCCTTGCCCTGCTCGACACGAATGAGCATGCGTTGGGAATCGATGTCGGACGCCTTGGAGGCGCAAGACCTTCACGGCCACCGCCTCGGCAACCCGAAGACCGGCTCCGTAACACATCATCAGCGCCGCGCGGTAGCGCAGGCTGGGAACGTGGTCGAAAAACTGAACGACCTCTTCATGACTCAACACCACCGGAAGCCGATGCGGACGCTTCACGCGCGGAAAGTCCACGGCGTTCCAGGGCATTTCCAGCGTCGTGAGATAGAGAAATTTCAGGGCGGAGACTTGCTGGTTCACGCCATCCGGCGAGAGTTTGCGCTCGTTGAGAAGGTACAGCAGATACTCGCGCACCGCTTCCTGATCCAGAACCTGCGGGTCCTTCCAGAAGAACCGGGCGAAAGCGGCCACGTGCGCGATATAGTTTCTTTGTGCGACCGCCGCCAGATTGCGCAGTTGCATGTCTTCGATCATGCGTTGACGAAGAGGCGTCATGGGATGCTCCTGAGAATGGGATTGGCCTATTGGGATAAACCTGATTCCAGTGTTTCTCAGGAGCAGCCCGCCACGCTGCTTCGGTCGAAGACGAATACCGCGAAGCGGTTTAGTTCACTGCAAAATGGGGGCTGAGAAGATCCCCACAGTCGGGATGAAAACAGGGTAGGGATGGGCGACGATGAGAGGGCCGCTGGCAAGGTAAGCCGGTAACGGTCTGGTGCCTGAGTGCCCGAATGTGAATCTGGTTGGGACGCTGGAACAGCACAGGAGATTGAAAGTCCCGCCGCGAGGCGAGGAACTTCGCTAGGGAAAGTTGAGAAATCACTAGCAGCGTCCTTTGACCGGCGGCGGGAGGTTCAACAATGCTACGAGTATACCGCCGCTGCTGCGGCATGGATGTGCATAAAGAAACGGTGGTGGTCTGCGTTCTGCCGCCGGATGGGGCGGCAGGCGAGATCGTGCGGAAGGTCTTTGGAACCTTTCGCAACGAACTGGCGCGAATGCGGGGATGGTTCAAGCAGTTGAAGATCACGCATATCGCGATGGAGTCGACGGGGGTGTATTGGATGCCGGTTTGGAACGTGCTCGACGGGCATGGCTTTGAGCTGATGCTGGTGAACCCGGCACAAGTCAAAGCACTCCTAAGGAACAGCCTCCCTCGCGACGAGGTCGAAACCAAGTTCGCGGGCCTGGGCTCGGAGTTTCATTCGTTTCCGGTCCTGAACGCGATGCTCCAGCTCTTGGAAGACCGTCGTGTCGTATTCCTGATGTGTCGTGATCATGTGATAGACGATGCGGGCCAGTTTGTGTGCGGCCGCCGTCATGGCCTTCGGTGTGCCGAGCCGAGCTTTCATACGGCGGAAGTAATCCCCGAGGAAGGTCTGACTCCGATGCAACCCCTGCGCTGCCATCCGCAAAGCTAACGCTGCCCGGTTCTTGGTGGGACGAGTTTTTGAGGAAAGCACCTTCCCACCACTGATCTTCGGTTCTGGACACAGCCGTAACCAAGAGCAGAATGCCGCAACGGTCGGAAAGCGTGAGAGGTCAGGCCCAACTTCGGTGAGGAGCATTTGCGCAGTGAGCGTATTGATGCCGGGAATCTGGGTCAGGTCGACCCCGAAAGCCCGGTACAAGTCTTCGCGCAATTGAGGCGGCTCATTCCGCCAGGGTGTCTTGCGTGGGTTTTTCTCTTTGGGAAGCGGTTTCTCGCCGATGTCGATCTTGGCAGGCAAGCGACGCATCATCTGTTTCACTTGGGCATCCACGTCTTGAATGAGCTTTTGGTAGTGCCGGTACGACTCCAAGGATTGCCGCAGAGTAAAGAGATGCTCTTCCCGGTAATCGCCGACGAGTGATTTCATGATCGTTTCCTCGCTGGCGCGGATGCGCCAGTCTCGTAACTTCGCGAGCTTGGCCAAGTCGCGTTCGCCCGCCAAGATCGCATCCACGATCGCCAAACCCGTGGTTCCGGCCAGATCGCTAATCACGTGGTGGATCTGCAGGTTCATCTGGTCGAGTGCCTTTTGCATGTGCTGGAGGTGGACAGTGGCCAGTTGAATCAGATTGTCGCGATGTCGCCATAGGGAGCGAATCGCACAGATCTCCTGATCGGGACGAAACGAGCCGCGTAAGAGACCCACCGAGTGTAGATGCTGAATCCACTGGCAGTCCTCAACGTCGGTCTTCCGGCCGGGCACATTTTTCAAATGCTGAGCGTTGACCAAGCATGCTTCGATCTTCCGCTGTTCGAGGATTTGGAACAGTGGAATCCAGTACACACCGGTTGATTCCATCGCCAGCGTGCGGATCTTACACTGCTCTAACCAGTCGGCCAATCTCTCCAGATCCGCCGTGAACGTATCGAAACATCGAACCGGTTCGGCATCCCGGTCCGGAGGCACGGCCACAAAAATTTGCGTTGCACCAATATCAGCCCCAGCCGCATTCGGCTCGACCAGCGGCAAACTGGCAACCTTGCTTCCCTTTCTCTTGTTCATGAATCCCTCCTTGCGTCGTCGCCCGTAGCGCCGGCCCGAGCCGTGCACGAAAGTAGTCTCCCAAACGAGATCATCCGGCGCTTCCGGTGAAGCGCCGATGTCATCACTGTATTGAGCACGGGGCCCGGAACCACACTGCAGGTCGGGCTTGATGAGGCACCAGTGAGCCCGCGGTCTTAGCTGCCGACGCTCAGGCCGACCTCAGCGTATCGGAATGTGGCGTGGACTCGCCACTTGTTCCTTGCCTGTTTGTCCAGACCATCGGTCTGGTATTCCACTGCAGGGGCGCAAGAGCGACCAGCGCGATGCGAAACGGATCGCGGAGTTCTTGCAGGATGAGCGGCTGGATGGAAGTTTCGTGCCACCCCGTGAGATCCGCGAGTTGCGGCAGATGCTACGGCATCGGCAAAGTATTTTGGAGGCGCGTAACGAGGTTCATAACCAGATCCGGGATTTACTGGAGACCGCCAACTTCAAGTTGTCGAGCGTGGCGACCGATCTGATGGGGTTGACGGGACGCAACATCCTGCGAGCCTTGGCCGATGGGCTGGATTCGCCAGAACGGTTGAGCTGGAAAGCGCGCGGCTCCTTGCGCAAGAAGGAGGCCAAGATCAAGGAGGCGATGAAGGGCGAGGCCAGTGAGTTCTTCCGCTGGATGCTGAAGTCGCATCTGGAGCATTACGACTTTCTGACCAACCTGATCGCTACTCTTGAAAAGCAGATCGAAGGGCACATGGCTTCTTATGAAGAACACGTCCTGCGGCTGATTACGATTACGGGAGTGGAGCGGCTGGTGGCCTGGAATTTGATTGCCGAGCTGGGAGTGGACATGAGCGTTTTCCCAACGGCGGCGCATTGCGCCAGTTGGGCGGGCTTGGCGCCGGGAACCCATGAGAGCGCCGGAAAGCAGAAGACGGGACGAACCAAAAGGGGCAATCGGACGTTGCGTCGCATCCTCACGCAATCGGCCTGGGCCAACACGCACTGCAAACACGGCTATCTCAAGGCCTTCTTCTTGCGCATTCGCGCCCGGTGCGGTTGGAGTAAAGCCATCGTCGCTACGGCGCATAAGATCCTCGTCATCGCTTATGGGATTCTCAACAACAAGCTACCCTACCAAGACTTGGGGAGTGACTATTACGATCGCCTCAACCCCGACAAGACCATTCGGAGGATCCAGAATCGATTGGCGAAGCTCGGCTATCAGGCCATCGTAACGCCACTTCCCGAAGCCACCATGCAAAGTACCTAGCTCTCGCGCCGTCAATCGCTTAGCGGGTGGGGTTTTCTAGGGACCGATTTGTCAGGGATCGGGCAGGCTGAAGCCTGCTCCACGGTTTGATAGAATACAAAGTTCCATGACTTCATCTCACTCCTCCGCCGAGCTGGCAGCTATCGCGTTACGGATCCGGCGGGAGATCGTCGAGATGATCGGCGCGGCGAAATCCGGCCATCCGGGCGGATCGCTCTCGGCGGTCGAGATTCTGACCACGCTCTATTTCGACGTCATGCGCCACGATCCGGCGCGGCCGGAGTGGCCCGACCGGGACCGCTTCATTCTTTCCAAGGGTCATGCCGCGCCGGTGCTTTACTGCGCGCTGGCGGAGGCAGGCTACACGCCGAAGGATCAGCTCAATACGCTGCGCAAGCTGGGGTCGATTTACCAGGGCCATCCCGACCGCCGATTCATTCCGGCTTTGGAGGGATCCACCGGATCGCTGGGCGTCGGGCTGTCGCTGGGGATCGGGATGGCGCTGGCCGCGCGCTTGAACTCCAGCCCCTTCCGCACCTATGTCCTGCTGGGCGACGGCGAGATTCAGGAAGGTCAGATTTGGGA
>JBKKAO010000051.1:0-3165 GCA_046714645.1 Burkholderiales bacterium
GCTTGCGCCGCTTCGCGGTCGGTATCCTCAAGTCCTTCCAGAAACCCGCTCAATCCATTTCCGAGATGATGCGAACTCTTTGCTTCCGCACACGCCTCGTCTTCGATTACTTGTGCATGACAAAAAACTCAGTCAACGCCTCGCACGCATCTTGAGAACAAATTTACCGTGATAGTTCACGTAGGACACCCTGGCGGTGCTTATCGATGACCGTATTCACCGCCAGCACCTTGCCTAGCATCTTCACGATGGCCAGCTGTTCTTCATGTAAGGGGTTGCCCTCCAAGACGCAGTTCTCAGCATTCGGATGGGACATGAATTTGAAGTTGTGAAAGATAGTGATGGTTTCGGCGTGGGCGATGCCCGGTGCGATGACCTTACGTCCGCCCGAGAACCCCGCCATGAAGTGCGGCTCGACCAGACCTGTGACAATTTTCAGGTCCGCGCCGGAAAAGCGCCGATCTAGGTGCACGACCGTGCCGCGGGGCGTCACTCCGATGAAGGTGTGATCCTCATGATTCTCTACCCTTACGGTGGAGAGCACCCAAGGGTCGCCCACCAGGTCTTCGAGTTCCTTACCCTCCGGGTCCTGGACCCGATGGGAGAAGCCAGGGTTTGCATCACGGCTTCGTCCTCATCGCGCAAGACTGGCATTGGGGGCTTGCGGATGACGGTTACATCCCAGCGATCCGGTAGGTCAAGGGAGATCTGTCCCTTGCCGTAATTGAGGATGATACGCATAGAGGCTGTCTGTCCTTGTGCTTGGGCATGGTCCTTGAAACACAGATGATACCGGCGAGACCGGATTTAATATTGTCCACGTTATCGTCCAAGTTGGGGCCGATTGAATCGATTCACGTAATCCGGAGGATGCATAGAATGTTGACCGCCAAAAAATTGATCGTTGCAGCAGTGTTGGTCTGTAGCGCGGGGCCTGCGCTCGCCTTGGACCCGGATGCGAACCAAGTACCGAGCGCTTCCGAAGTATTTATCGACGCTGCCCTGATTCGTCCCTTGGGAGTAATGACTCTCTTGAGCGGCGCCGCGGTATGGGTCATCTCCATGCCCTTTACGCTGCCGAGCCGCAGTGTGGGCAAAGCCACCGACGCGCTGTTGGTCAAGCCGTTTCGGCACACCTTTAAACGTCCGGTGGGCCAGTTCGCGACCTGCGACGATCGCCCCGACACCTGTGAGACGCAAAGTACCGACAAGTAGTTAGCGCGCCTGAGCGCGCGCCGCTGATTGACTGTCTACGCCGAACCTTGAGTTCGGCGTAGTGTTTTGGTTCTGGGTTTTTTGTGGCCGGTTGATATAAACCAGCTAGGGACTCAGTGCCGAGTCCCTTAATGAAACCGGATGGGATGGGTCATCAGACAATTGAAATCGGTTAGAAAGTCGTCTACCGAATCAATGGTGGGGTCGCGTTCGATGACCTTCGCCAAAGACTGGCGAAAGGCCGTGGCGACGTCTCCCTGGAGGTAACCCCCGACGCCAAGAATCTTGTCGATGAGCTCATAGAGATTCTCATTGGCGTACTCTACGACGTGGTAGTGATTACTGTTGTATACGATCTGCATGATGCGTCGCCCTGGGTTGTCATGCTTGCCAAACATCGGTGCGCTGCCTCGCGGGTTTGACGATTCTTTCCGATCGTTTTTCTCTCGCACTATTCGATTGGGAATTGAGCAACTTCCACACCTTGAATCTCTTCGGGTCCAATTCCCCGCGGCTTGCCGCGAAGAAGTTGCTGATTTGGGGTTTCGATACCCCGCCGCTTGCGGCGGGGTAGTTCATCGGTAGTTCATCTATCGGATTGGCGGGCGTCTTCTAGAGGAGATATAAAGTGAATATGAGCGCGATCGAGCAACTTCTCATGGCAGCTGGGATGCGACTGCCTGAGTTCACGGCGCCGGTATACCAGTACCAAGCCGTAGTGATTCATCAAGGAGTGGCCTACGTGAGCGGGCAGATTCCGCGGGAAGGGGCTGACGTATTCGTGCGCGGTAAGGTGGGAGCACAGGTCGATCTCGCCACCGCGCAAGAGGCCGCGAGACGATGCGTGCTGGGTGCCTTGTCCGCCTTGAAAGCCGAGCTAGGCTCGCTCGATCGCGTGGAACGCGTCCTCAAAGTCACGGGATTCGTGGCCTCGGCCTCTGGATTCAATCAACAACCCCAGGTGATCGACGCGGCCTCCACGCTGCTCATCGAGCTCCTTGGCGATGCGGGGCGGCATGCGCGCAGTGCTATCGGGGTGGCGGAGTTACCTAGAGGCGTACCAGTGGAGATCGAGTTCATGGTGGCGCTTCGGGACTAGTCTCGGGCCGATGGGGGGAAGGTGGCTTCCCTCCGTTTCACAATCACAGTTTCATGGTTGTCCTAGCGGGGGCGCTGGCCCGTAATTTGACAACAGGGGTCTTTTTCCAAGAGAATCCGCCGTTTCCGTCGGAGGGGTGCCCGAGTGGCTAAAGGGGGCAGACTGTAAATCTGTTGGCTAACGCCTACGCTGGTTCGAATCCAGCCACCTCCACCAAGGTTGCAGCGAATAGTGTGTGAATGGGGCGCGCGGGTGTAGCTCAATGGTAGAGCAGAAGCCTTCCAAGCTTACGACGAGGGTTCGATTCCCTTCACCCGCTCCAAAGTTGTTGTCATGCTGACTGCCGCGCGGTTTGCAGAGGAGTTCGGCCCATGTAGCTCAGTGGCAGAGCACTCCCTTGGTAAGGGAGAGGTCGCGCGTTCAATCCGCGCCATGGGCACCATTAAGTACTACCGGCATTACGCGAAGCGAGAGTGGCAGTAAATCAGCAGTTACCTCACATCAAAAAATTCATTACGGGTAGGGCACGATGTCGAAGAGTAAGTTTGAGCGGACGAAGCCGCATGTGAATGTAGGGACGATTGGTCACGTGGACCATGGGAAGACGACGCTGACGGCGGCGATGACGCACATTTTGGCGAAGAAATTTGGTGGAGAGGCGAAGAACTACGACCAAATTGACGCGGCGCCGGAGGAGAAAGCGCGCGGGATCACTATTAACACTGCGCACGTGGAGTATCAAACGGCGAAGCGGCACTACGCGCACGTGGACTGTCCGGGGCATGCGGACTACATCAAGAACATGATCACTGGGGCGGCGCAGATGGACGGGGCCATCTTGGTGGTATCGG
>JBKKAO010000052.1:0-2955 GCA_046714645.1 Burkholderiales bacterium
CACCTACGGCCCGCAGTGCGATGCCAAGGCTTAAACGCACGTCCCAACGCTCCGGCGCCAAAGCTAACGCCCGGCGGTACGTCTTGATCGCCTCATCGCTTCGGCCTAAGGCGCGATAGGTGCGGCCCAAGGTGTATAGATACGCCGGTTCCTTGGATTGGCTACGAACTGCATTGCGGGCAAGCTCCAGAGCAGAGTCCAGGCTATGCGCATTGAGCGCGATCATCGCCAACCCGTGCAGTGCCTCTGCGCATTCCGGCTGTAGAGACAGTGCCTGCTGAAACATCGCAGCCGCCTGCGCCGCATTCCCCGATTCCAAGTGCAAACGTCCGGTGCGCGCGTAATCTTGCGCGAAGGGTCTGGCGGACGACTTGAGGCTGGCGTTATGCACGATGAAGCCTAGGGTGCCACTTAGGAGCGCGGTGGCTCTGACAGATGCCGCTCGATTTGATCGCGGGGGATCAGTCCAGGAACCAAGCGGCCGCTACCGAACACAATACCGGGCGTGCCCCGAATCCAGAGTTTGCGTGCAAAATCGGAGATGCTAGCCAAAGGATCCTCGCAAGCAGGCGAGGTCGCGGGCGGCTCTGTCCCGGAGAGCATCAAGTCGTCCCAGGCCTTGATGCGATCCGCCGCACACCACACCAGACGAGCCTTGCGCGGAGCATCGGGGTGCAATTCGGTCAGTGGATAGAGAAACACATAAATGGTGGCGTCGCTGACCGTCGCGAGTTCCGCTTCGAGCTTTTTGCAGAAGGGGCAGTCAGGATCGGTAAAGACCGCCATCTTGCGCGCGCCGTTGCCCTTCACCTTTACGATCGCCTTGTCCAATGGGAGGGCGGCGAAGTCCACCCATAGCAAGTCCTGCTTGCGTTGCTCGGTCAAATTGGCACGCGATTTCAGATCGACCAGCGTGCCGAAGAAAGCCACACTGCCTTCTCTATTGGTGTAGAAGACATCGTGGCCATTGGCCTGAACTTCGAGGAATTCGGTGCCTTCTATCCGTTGAATGGTGCCAAGCGCAAACTGCGGCATACGCTCGGCGAGCGTTTGTCTGAGACTGGAATGATCGTCCGCGTAGACGACAGACGCCAAAATAGTCAAGAACACGACGATGACGGGTTGCATGCTGTATACCAATGCTTTAAAGGGGTGGCGTTTCTCGCGAATTCCGATTATGCGCAGCGAGAATGACATCTTGATGGCCGGCCGCACGTAAGATTGGCGTCTCCATAGTCCATTGGAGCTATGGGTGCAATCCTAAAAATGTCATGCCCGGCTACAGAGGGGCTCTTCGAATTCTCGGCGTTCTAGTGGCCAGTCAATACCGCGAGGTAGGCAGACGCCAAATCGGTGCGCTGCCGAGCATCGAACTGTGTCAGGCAAAAATGGCTCACGTCGGGACTCTGATATAGATCCAGCATGACCGCAAGCTTGAGAAGATCCTCGTTCGCGATAGCTTCCGGTTCCAGCAAATTGCGCACGAAGACCGCGTCGGCCCACATATGCTGGATAGGGAAATTGAGATCGTTGTTTACGTTGATCGGTTTCATGGTGCGTCCCGCCAAACCCAGAAACTTGTGCATCGTGAGGAAGTTTGCGGAGTATTGAATGGAGCGCCCGTTCTGTTCCGCGTCAACGGCCTCGATTCAGAAACAAACAGATCTGTGCTAAGTATTCTTCCTTGCCAAAGACGGCGGCGACAACCACGCGAACAGCAAAGTGGCACAAGATGCTCCCAGGATCTGCGCCAATATGTAGCTTCCCGTGTCGCTCGGACGAATGCCGGAGAACGTGTTGGTCGCCGCCCTGGCCAGGGTTACAGCCGGATTGGCGAAGGAGGTCGATGCCGTGAACCAATAAGCCGCCGTAATATAAGCCGCGACCGCAAAGGGTGTGATCCCTGGCCTGCTCCGCGAGCACCCGATGATGACGGCAATCAATCCGAAGGTGGCGATGAACTCGCTCCAGCACTGGGCCAAACCTGCTCTCACGTGTTGGGAGGCTGCGAAAAGCGGCAACTCGAACATCAAATGCGCAGCCGCCACACCGGCGAACGCGCCCGCGACTTGGATCGCAACATAGAGTGGGACCTCACGCCATTGCGTATTCCCCTGCCACGCTTCGGATAGGGTCACCACGGGATTGAAATGTGCGCCCGACACCGGACCGAATACCAAGATCAACGCCACCAATCCGGCGCCGGTCGCCACCGAGTTGGCGAGTAGCGCAAGGGCGTCGTTCCCCTGCGAGAGGCGCTCGCCCATGATGCCCGAACCGACGACTACAGCCAGCAAGAGCGCGGTCCCCAGCGATTCCGCGACCAGCTTGCGCGCGAGACTCACGAGGTCACGGACCCGATGGAGCCGAGTTTTTCCTTGAGGGCCAGCTTGTCCAGAGAGTCGAGCTTCAGGCTGGTGAACAATCCGATGCGGCGGCTGAGCAGCGTATAGGCATTGAGAAACGCGCGGCGAATCACTTCCTCGCTCCCTCTCACCCTAGCCGGATCCGGCACCCCCCAATGAGCGGTGATGGGCTGGCCGGGCCACACCGGACAGGTCTCGCCCGCCGCGTCATCGCACACGGTGAATACGAAGTGCAACTCGGGCGCTCCTGGCGCGGCGAACTCATCCCAACTCTTGCTGCGCAAGCCATCCACGGCGATTCTTCCGAGGCGGAGCTGCTCTATCGCGTAAGAATTCACTTGGCCAGTCGGATGACTCCCCGCGCTGAATGCCTTGAACCGCCCGCCTGCGCTGTGATTGAGATACGCTTCGGCGATGATGCTGCGTGCGGAGTTCCCGGTGCACAAGAACAGTACGTTGTAAGGAGCGCTAGGCATGGGGGCACCCACCGCGTATAGCGTGCGTCAACCCTAACCGTGTACGGATCTCCGCTTGGAGCATGTTCACCACGTCCTGCATAGTTGATCGTTTCATTTCTCTCTCCATTTTT
>JBKKAO010000053.1:0-4440 GCA_046714645.1 Burkholderiales bacterium
AGCGCGCCCGAGAGCAGCGCGGTGTACAAGGTGATGCCGTTCACCGGCATGCCGGCGAATCGTGCCGCCGCCTGGTTGGCGCCCACGGCACGCATCTCGAAGCCGAAGGTCGTGCGTGCGATGATGAACGCGATCGCACCGGCTAGGGCAATGGCGTAGAAGAAACCGCTGTGCAAGCGGTACTTCTCCATCACTTTGGTCAATTCCAATTCCGGATTCAATGCCACGGACTGCGGCCAACCCATGGAGAGCGGATCCTTCATCGGGCCATCGAGCAGCATCGAGACGAATAGCAGAGCGATGAAATTGGTGAGCAGCGTGGTCACCACTTCGTCCACGCCGAAACGGGTTTTGAGTATCGCGGGCCCGGCCAACAGCAATGCCCCGGCGAAAGCGCCAGCCATGAGCATCGCGGGAAACAGCACGTAGGCGGGCATATTCAACCCGCTGCCGCCATGCATGCCGCCCACCAGCACCGCCGCGATGGCGCCGGCGTAGAGCTGGCCCTCGGCACCGATGTTGTAGAGATGCGCGCGGAAGGCCACGGCCGCCGCAAGGCCCGTGAGAATGAGGGGCGTGGCGCGAGTCAGCGTTTCCGTGATGGGCAGCGCACCGCCGAAGGCGCCGATGAATAACTCCGCGTAAGCTCGCCAAATGGGAGCGCCTGCCCAGGCGAGCAGCGGTGTTACAGCGACCAAGGTAAAGGCCATGGCGGCTAAGGGCGAAAGGGCGAGCAGCCGGCGAGATGTGATAGGACGAGTAACGAATCGCATGGGATCGAATGCTCGCAGATCCTCGTGCCTTCAAGCTGCCGCGGACATGGCGAGCCCAATGGCAGGTAGGGTCCATTCGGAGGCTGGCTTGGCTTTGCTAAGCCGTCCAGCATGCATGACCGCGATGCGATCGGCGAGAGCGAATATCTCATCGAGATCCTCCGAGATCAGCAAGATCGCGGCACCCTCGCGCCGGGCTGCAAGCAACTGGGCGTGAATGAAGGACACCGCGCCGATATCCAACCCCCAAGTGGGCTGATTCACCACGAGCAAGCTGGGTTTCTCCGCCATGACGCGGCCCAGCAGGAGCTTCTGGATGTTGCCGCCCGAGAGCGAGCGCACCGGGGCATCGATGTGAGAGAGCCGCACGTCGAAGCGTTGCACCAGTGATTGAGCATGGGCGCGCGCAGCCGGGCGGTCGATCAGACCGGCGCGGCTAAAACGCCTCTCGCCGTAGCGTTCCAGGATGGCGTTCTCCCAGACGGAGAGATCGCCGATGCACCCTATGCCTTGCCGGTCTTCGGGCACGCGTCCCACATGTGCTTCGATCCATGCGCGCGGATCGCTAGGGAGCGATTGATCTTCGACAGTCAAATTGCCGCGCTCCAGAGGAATCAAACCGGATAACACACCCGCCAAGGTGTCCTGCCCGTTGCCGGCGACGCCTGCCACCGCGACGATTTCGCCAGCGCGTACTTCGAGGGATAGGTCGTGCAGTCCGCTTCGTCCGTGCAGCATCGCGGTAAAAGCGTTTTTCACCAGCAACCGGGTCACGCCGGAATGAGGTTCTTCATCCTTCCTCGGCATTTCCACCTGCCGCCCGACCATGAGGGCGGCGAGATCCTCCTTGGTCACATCCTTCGCGGCACTTTGGGCCACCAGTTTTCCGCCTCGCAGCACCGCCACGCGGTCCGAGACGGCAAGCACTTCGCCGAGCTTATGACTGATGAAAATGACCGAGAGTCCTTGCGCGATCAACTGCCGCAGCGTACTAAAAAGCGATTCCGTTTCCTGCGGAGTGAGGACGGCGGTGGGTTCGTCGAGAATGAGAATGCGCGCGCCGCGATAGAGTGCCTTGAGGATTTCCACGCGCTGTTTCTCTCCCACGGACAAGGTATTGACCTTTGCGGAAGCGTCTAGCGCCAGTCCAAACCGGCCCGCAAGATCATCGAGCTTTGTGCGTGCCGTCGCGCGCGCGGTGGAAAGTGCGAGCAAGGACTCGGTGCCGAGCAAGATGTTATCGAGCACAGTCAAGTTGTCCGCCAGCGAGAAGTGCTGGTGCACCATGCCGATGCCGGCCTTCAAAGATGCTTTGGGTTGTCCGGGCGGTAACGGCTGTCCGAAGGCTTCGATGGAACCCTCGTCGGCGAGGTAGTGACCGAAGAGAATGGACACCAACGTGCTCTTGCCCGCCCCGTTTTCCCCCAGCAATGCCAACACCTCTCCCTCATGGAGCGAGAGCGAGATGTGATCGTTGGCGACCAAGCCGCCGAAGAGCTTGGTGATGCCTTCTAGCTTTAGGATGGGATTCAAGGCACCCCCGCCCGAGCCCTGCCCCGCGCTGCTCGCAGGGCAGGGAACTGTTGCACTACCAGATATTCCCTCCCTTGCATGCGTAGCATACGGGGAGGGCTAGGGTGGGGGCAGCAGCGAAGCACCACCACGCAATTACATCGTGGACTTAGGCTCGCTCTCCGTCACCTTGACCTGCGCCTTGCCTTCACGCAGGGCTTTTTCTTTCTCACGTACCTTCTTCATGACGCCGGCGGAAACCTTGCCCTCGAAAGTCCCTAAGGGCGCCATCTCCGACCCACCCGCCTTCATCATGGAAAGATGGCCGTAATCCTCGGCGGCGAACTTGCCCGCTTTCACTTGCTTGATGGCTTGATCGATGGTGGGTTCCATGTTCCAAAGCGCGGAGGCCACCACGGTTTGCGGATACTTGTCCTGCGTGTTGATGACGTTGCCGATGGCGAGCTTGCCGCGCTCCTTGGCGGCGTCCGACACCCCGAAGCGCTCCGCATACATGACGTCGGCGCCCTTGTCGATCTGGGCAAAGGCGGCTTCCTTGGCCTTGGGCGGATCGAACCATGAACCGATGAAGGTCACCATGAACTTGACCTTGGGATTGGTCTCGCGCGCGCCGTCCATGAAGGCGTGCATCAAGCGGTTCACTTCCGGAATCGGATAACCCCCTACCATGCCGATCAAGTTGGACTTGGACATGGAGCCCGCGATCATGCCGGTCAAGTAGGCCGGTTCTTGAATGTAGTTGTCGAACACGGAGAAATTCGGCGATTGAGGCTTGCCCGAAGAGCCCATGAGGAAGGAGATCTTCGGATAGCTTTTGGCGACTTTGCGCGCGGCGGCTTCCACGGCGAAAGACTCGCCCACGATCAACTCATGGCCCGCCTCGGCGTATTGCCGCAGCACTCTTTCGTAGTCCGCGTTGGCGACGCTTTCAGAGAATACGTACTCGATATCACCCCGGCCCTGGGCAGCGTTGAGCGCTTTGTGAATGCGGCTGACCCACTGCTGCTCCACGGGGACCGTATACACGGCGGCCACTTTGATCTTGGCCTGCGCGTGAAGCCCGCTGGAAAGTCCCAGCGCGACACCGGCGATGAGTAATTTGACGAGTGCTCTTCTATTCATTTTGCTGCTCCTCCTTTGAAAAAGTAGACCGACAGCTCAGTTGGCAATACTGTGCGCTTAAGCCCGTTCGCCCTGAGCATGTCGAAGGGTGAACGGGCTTCGATCGTTCGACATGCTCACGACTTAGCCCGAACGGCAAACCGAAGAGCATTGGCTCAGTTGGCCACGCCGGCTCGTTCCAGCACCGCGTGAAGCAATACGTTGCAACCTGCTTCGATGTGCTCGGCTTTTGCACTTTCGATTTCGTTGTGACTGATGCCATCCTTGCAAGGGATGAAGATCATACCGGCGGGGGCGAGCCGGGCCACGAAAATCGCATCGTGACCGGGCCCGGAGATGACAGGCATGTTGGAATAACCGAGTTTCTCGGTGGCGCGCCGCACGGCGCCGATGCAGGCTTCGTGAAAGGGCACCGGCGGGTAATAGGACACTTCCTTTAACTCGATGGGTAGGCCTGTGTCTTTGCCTACGGTTGCGATGAAGGCGCGCAAGTCCGCATCCATGCGGTTGTGGGTATCCTTATCGGGGTGACGAAAGTCGATGGAGAACTTGACCTGTCCGGGAATGACGTTGCGGCTGTTGGGGAAGACTTGCACGAAGCCCACGGTGCCGCGGCCGCTCGGCGCGTAGCGGTGGGCGATAGCCACCACCTCCTGCATGATTCGCGTGGCCGCTTGGAGCGCGTCTTTGCGCGTTTCCATGGGCGTGGATCCGGCATGGGATTCCAATCCGGTGACAATGCAGTCGTACCAGCGCAAGCCCATGACCGCCTCCACCACGCCGATGACTTTGTCGTTGGCTTCCAGCACCGGGCCTTGCTCTATGTGAGCCTCGAAGTAGGCACCCATGGGATGTTGGCCCGGCTCTTCGGTCCCGACATAGCCGATGCGGGCGAGTTCTTCCTTTACCGTCTTCCCGCTGACGTCCTTGGAACTGTAGGCGTGCTCCAAGGTAAAGTCCTTGCAGAACACGCCAGAGCCCATCATCACGGGCACGAAGCGCGAGCCTTCCT
>JBKKAO010000054.1:0-21701 GCA_046714645.1 Burkholderiales bacterium
GACCAGGACCACGGCATTGTCCTGGGTGTGCAAGGTGTTCACTCCTTGCGCCACGATGCGTAGCGCATCGATGTCGAGCCCCGAATCTGTCTCATCGAGAATGGCGAGCTTGGGCTCTAAGATCGCCATCTGGAGGACCTCATTGCGCTTCTTCTCACCGCCGGAAAATCCCGCGTTGACGCTGCGATCGAGAAAGGCCGGATCCATCTGCAGCAGCTTCATTTTCTCGCGCACATAGTCGTCGAACTCCAGCGGATCCAACTCGTCCTTTCCACGCGCGCCTTGCACGGTGTTGTAGGCCATGCGCAGGAAGGAGGCGTTGGTCACGCCTGGCACTTCCACAGGATATTGAAACCCGAGGAAAACACCCGCTCGCGCCCGCTCTTCGGGTTCCAGATCGAGCAGGTTCGCGCCTTGGAATAGCACTTCCCCCGCCGACACCGTGTAGGCAGGATGCCCCGCGAGCACCTTAGAAAACGTGCTCTTACCCGAACCGTTCGGTCCCATGATGGCGTGCACCTCTCCCGCTTTAACGATGACATCGATACCCTTCAGAATCGGCACGCCCGCCACCGACGCGCTTAGGCCGCGTACTTCGAGCAAGGTGCTCGCAGCGCTTGTAATCATCCAACACTTCCTTCTAGCTTGAGACCCAGCAGCTTGGTCGCCTCCACAGCGAATTCCATGGGCAACTGGGTGAATACGTCCTTGCAAAAACCGTTGATGATCATGGACACCGCTTCTTCGGTGCCGATGCCACGGCTCGAGAAATAAAACAACTGATCCTCGCCGATCTTCGATGTAGTGGCCTCGTGCTCCACGGTGGCCGTCTTGTTCTGCACGTCGATATAGGGAAAGGTGCTGGCGGCGCTAGTTTGGCCGATCAGCATGGAATCGCATTGAGAGTAATTGCGCGCCCCCTCGGCCTTGGGACTGATCTTCACCAACCCACGGTAACTGTTGATGGATTTTCCCGCCGAGATACCCTTGCTGATGATCGTGCTTTTGGTGTTGCGGCCGATGTGCACCATCTTGGTCCCGGTGTCCGCCTGTTGGTGATGATTGGTCAGCGCCACGGAGTAGAACTCCCCGGTGGAGTCATCGCCTTGCAGCACGCAGGAAGGATATTTCCAGGTGATGGCGGATCCGGTCTCCACTTGTGTCCAGGAAATCTTGGAGCGCACACCCTTGCAAAGTCCGCGCTTGGTGACGAAGTTGTAGATCCCGCCCACGCCCTCCTTATCGCCCGCGTACCAGTTCTGCACGGTGGAGTATTTGATCTCGGCATTATCCAGCGCCACCAGTTCCACCACGGCGGCGTGCAATTGATTGGTGTCGAACTTGGGGGCCGTGCAGCCCTCTAGATAGGACACGTGGCTGCCCTCTTCAGCCACGATTAGAGTGCGCTCGAATTGCCCGGAATCCTGCGTGTTGATGCGGAAGTAGGTGGACAACTCCATGGGGCAGCGTACCCCTTTCGGAATGAAGCAGAAGGACCCGTCGGTGAACACCGCCGAATTGAGCGCCGCGTAGAAGTTGTCCCCGGCCGGAACGACACTGCCGAGGTATTTCTTAACCAATTCGGGATGCTCTTTCACCGCCTCGGAGAAGGAGCCGAAGATCACACCCACTTCGGCAAGCTTCTTCTTGTACGTAGTGGTCACCGACACGCTGTCGAAGATCACATCCACCGCCACGCCGGCCAGAGCCTGGCGCTCATGCATCGGCACGCCCAGCTTCTCGAAGGTGCGCAGTAACTCGGGATCGACCTCGTCCATGGAGCTGAGCTTTTTCCTGGGCTTGGGCGCCGCGTAATTGCTGATGTCCTGAAAATCGATCTTGGGGTACTTGACATTGGGCCAGGCCGGCTCGGTCATGGTCAGCCAGTGCCGGTAGGCCTTGAGGCGGAACTCCAAGAGCCACTCCGGCTCTTCTTTCTTCTTGGAGATCAGCCGGATCACGTCCTCGTTCAGACCCTTGGGTACGACATCGGACTCAATATCGGTGACGAAACCGTGCTTATAGGGTTGATTGACGAGGTTTTCGAGAACGGCGCTCATGGGAACCTATACGTTGAAACTCTCACCGCAACCGCACTGGCTCTTGGCATTGGGGTTATCGAACTTGAAGGTCTCCTTCAGCCCCTCCCTCACGAAATCGAGGGTCGAGCCATCGATCACCTTCAAGGCTTCGCCGTCCACCACGACCTTGGCTTCGTGCGCTTCGAACAATCGATCGCCATCGGCGATGGCGTCCGCGTAGTCGAAGGTATAGGCCAAGCCCGAGCATCCGACCTTCTTGATGCCTAATCGCAGCCCCAACCCTTTCCCGCGCTTTTCAAGGGACCGCTTGATTTGATTTGCTGCTCGTTCAGTTAACTGAATCGCCACTCTTTACTCCAAAATTCCAAAGTTGCCCCGCTTTACTTCAGGACTTTCCGCAACACTATGCCGCCACGCCATCTTTTCGATTGGACCGGTGATCTTTGATTTCAACCACCCCTTGCCTTTTCTCGCCCTTCTGTTTAGCGACCAACTGGCCCAGCGTAACGGAGCCCAGGTAGTCGAAGATCTTTTGATTCAATGCCACCCATAGATCGTGGGTCAGGCACTTGCTGTTGTCGTCCTTGCAGTTTTCCTGGCCTGCGCATCCGGTGGTATCGATGGGTTCGTCCACGGCGAGGATAATTTCGGCCACGGATACCTCTTCAAGAGCCTTTCCTAGACGATATCCCCCGCCCGGGCCCCGCACCCTGCTAACGAGCCCCCCGCGGCGCCGCCGCCCGCACAGTGGCTCCAGGTAGGACAGCGAAATTTTCTGCCGCTCGGAAATCGAGGCCAGCGCCACAGGGCCCGCGCCCTCTCGCATGGCCAAATCCATCATCGCTGTGACTGCGAACCTGCCTTTGGTTGTAAGCCTCATGCTTCACCCTTAATAACCCTATCGACCTTTCTACCTAATGGAGGGATCCCCACCAGGGATGATTCCCGACTAATTCCCTCGACTTTACATTACCCGACTGTTTTGATCAACCTTTGCGCGGCAAGTTCATCGCTTCTGGACGCAAATTCTTCTGGATCTCGGTCAGCACCCCGCGCAGGATGCGAACTTCCTTCTTTTCCATGCGAGCGCGAGCGAAAAGGCGGCGCAAGCGCTGCATGATTTTCTTGGGGTGGTGCTCGTTGAGGAAGCGTACCTGGAACAGCAGGTCCTCGAAGTGAGACAAGAAGCGCTCTACCTCCTCATGGGCCGCGGGCAGATCAATGATTTCGTTGGAAACAGGCTTCGCGAGCGCTTGGTAGATTTCGTAGGCGAAGACCTGCACCGCCGCCGCCAGATTCAGGGACGAGAACTCCGGGCTGGAGGGAATAACCGCCATCACGTTGCAACGACTCACCTCCTCCGTACTAAGCCCCCACTTCTCCGTACCCATGAGCAGCACCACATCGCCACCGGCCGCTTGCTCGGCGATCCTCCGGCCCGCGTCGCGCGCGCTTAACAGCTCGTGCGAAATTCCCCGCATCCTGGCCGTTGCGGCCACCGCGAACACCGTTCCCGCCAGCGCCTCATCCACCGACTGGCAAATCTGTGCACGCTCCAGGATCTCCGTGGAATGGGCCGCCATGGTGTTCGCCTCGGCATGAGGAAACTTCAGCGGATTCACCAGGTACAGCCGCGACAATCCCATGGTTTTCATGGCCCGCGCCGCAGAACCGATATTGCCGGGGTGGCTCGGATGGGAAAGCACTACCCGCACGCGACCGAGCAGGTGATGCGCGCTCATTGCCTTATGCTCGAGGGACACGGACGAAAATTCTGATAGCGAGGAGTTGAAAGCGGGAAGCGACTTGTGCCGGGTTAGAATCGTGAGTTCCCTTTTCCGCAAGAGAACATTTCCCATGGCCACCTTCCATCCCATGGTTAGCATCGCGGTAAAGGCCGCCCGCAGCGCGGGCCGCGTAATCAGCCGCGGCGCTCAGAATCTGGATGCACTAACGATTCGGCACAAGAGCCTGAACGATCTGGTCTCCGAAGTCGACCGCGCCGCCGAAGAAGCCATCATCGAGACGCTGCGCGCGAGCTACCCGAATCACGCAATTCTAGCAGAGGAGAGTGGCGCTACCGGCGAATCTGACTACCTTTGGATCATCGATCCGCTGGACGGCACCACGAACTTTCTCCACGGGTTCGAGCAGTACGCGGTGTCCATCGGGCTGGCGCACAAGGGCATATTGACCCATGCCGTGATCTACGATCCGTGCCGCAATGATTTGTACACTGCCACGCGCGGGCGCGGTGCTTACTTGAACGACCGGCGCTTGCGAGTCTCCAAGCGCGACAAGCTCATCGACGGGCTGATCGGCTCCGGATTTCCCTTCCGCATGTTCCAGCACGCCGACGCCTATAGCGCCATGTTGAAGGATCTCATGCAAAAGACCGCGGGTGTTCGGCGTCCCGGTGCGGCGGCCCTGGATCTGGCCAACGTGGCAGCGGGACGCTTGGACGGATTCTTCGAGATTGGCCTGTCGCCCTGGGATATGGCAGCGGGCGTCTTGCTCATCACCGAAGCCGGCGGGCTCGTGGGTGATCTCGGAGGGGGCGACCGCTTCATGCAATCCGGCCAAATAATCGCCGGATCGCCGAAGATTTACGAGCAGTTGGTCGCCACGTTAAAGCCGCACATTACCGCCGCACTGAGAGGCTAGTCCTAGAGCCTAGGCCGCGCCGAGCCTAGCCTGCCACGCAAAGAGCGCAAACCATCCTTGATCCATCGCGCGATGGTGGATTCAATGGCCTGCTTGGATTCCTTCACCGAGTGTTGATCGAGCAATTCGGGAGCCTCGCGATAGGCTTCGTGCTGTGCAATGGCCGCGCGCACATACTGCTCCATGAGGTCCAAGTTGGCCGGCTTATTGAGAAAGCGATAGATCTGCGCGGAATTGATGAATTGAATCACATACTCCGAGTCGGAGGCCGAAGTGAGCGCGATGACCAGAATTTCAGGGCGTTCTCGCTTTAGCACATTCAAGAACACAAGATAGTTGTCCAAGCCCGCGTCGACATCGGCAATGACCACGGCCGTTTCGCGTTTCTGCAAGAAGCTCAAGGCATCCGTGATGCCTTTGGCAAACACCAATTCCGCGGCCCCCCCGAGGAAACCCGCGACCGTGTTGTAGGTCTCGCGCGACTCGTCGATCACGAGCACGGCATCGTGCGTAATAGGAGGCGGCAATGCCGCCGTCACACCGCGCTGGAGCAGCCGGTTACCGATGCTCACGGCCTCGGCCACGACCTCTTGAATCTCCTGCGTATCCCAAGGCTTGCTGATGAAACGGTACACCTCGCCTTCGTTGATGGAGCCCACCATGGAGGCGAGATCGGAGTATCCGGTGAGGAGAATACGCACAGTCCCTGGGGAAACGTCGCGCACCTTGCGTAGAAAATCCACCCCCTGCATTCCCGGCATTCTTTGATCACTCACCACCACCGGAAAACTGGAACTCTCGACCAACCTCAGCGCCTCCAACGGCTGCGCCGCGGTCACCACCTGGTACTGTCCTCGAAATACCCCGCGCAGCGCAGTGAGGATGCGCTCCTCGTCATCCACGAATAGGATGCGCGGCCGCGCATCCTCTGCTGGTTGCTGCACTGGACCCAAGGTAGGCTCGACTCTGAGCTCTCGCGCTCGCGCGGGAAACGGCTTCTGGTCCGTGTTCGGTCTGGGACTAGCGGGACCGCGTTGAAGCGTGGTGGAAAGCCGCCGTGCCGCGCTCAAGCGGATTCCTTGGGCACTGGGACGCTGCTGCGAAGGCGGCGCCGGCGAAATAACCGGAGGGGAAGCTTGCGGCTCGCCGATCGTTGGCGCTTGGCGTGAGGACTCCCGCGTGCGCGTGCTTCCTTGGGCCGAATGCCGGCGCAGCACCGCATCAATCATCTGCAAGAACTCGCGGGCCGATTGAAAGCGTTCCTGAAGATCCTTGGCAAGCGAGGTCAGCATGACCGCATCAAGCTCCTTGGGCAGCTGGGGATTGATGGCGGACGGGTTGGCCGGCTCATCCGTCAACACACGATGCATGACCGCTGCGCTCGTAGTGCCTGGGAAAGGTTTCTCCCCGGTGAGCAGCTCGTAGAGAATGACGCCTACGGAAAAAATGTCAGTGCGCCAATCAGCGTGTTCTCCGCGGTACTGTTCGGGCGACATGTAATAAGGAGTGCCGATAACGCTACCTTGTACCGTCGAGTGACCCACCTCCATGCGGGCGATGCCGAAGTCGGTGACCTTGATGATTCCGTCTCGGCTGACCAAAATATTCGAAGGTTTGATGTCGCGATGCACCACGCCTTCGCTGTGCGAATAGGCGAGTGCTTCCAGAATGCCTGCAATGATCTCGCGCACTTGCGGCAATTCGGAGCGGAAATCTTCATCGTGAAGATAATTTGACAGCGGGTGCCCGCTCACCCGTTCCATGGCGATGAAGGCGTAGTTTTCTTCTTCGCCAAACTCGTAAACTGCGACGATGTTTGGATGTACGAGCCGCGCCGCTGCCTGGGCCTCGCGCTTAAAACGCCCTAGGCTATTGAGGGAGGATTCGGGCTCTAGTCTTGTCTTCTCGATGGCTTTGAGGGCCACCATGCGCTGGAGTACGGGGTCCCAGGCTTCCCAAACCACGGCCATGCCACCGCGGCCAAGCACGGTTCGGATGTCGTAGCGTCCGATTCGAGTCGGGGATGGCATGAGAAGGGAAACGTCCTCGTCGGGTTTGAAGACTCAAGCATTAAGCGGCGGCCGCCAGCTTAGACGGAAGAGATTTGATGGGCAAGGTCACGCTAAACCGAGTTCCCACCCCCACCTTGGAACTCACTTCAATCCGCCCGCCGTGTTCTTGCACGATCTTGTAGGCGATAGATAAACCCAAGCCCGTTCCTTTTCCGATTTCTTTGGTGGTAAAGAATGGATCGAATATTTTTGGTAGCACATCTTGCGCGATCCCATGTCCATTATCCACCACTTCGATTCGCACCTGGCCTGCGTCGGCCATCTGCGTGATAAGGGTAATTTCCCCTGCCCGGCCTTCGGTTGCTTGCGCGGCGTTTGTCACCAAATTGAGAAACACCTGATTGATCTGAGAGGGCGAGCATTCGATCATGGGCAATTCAGTGAACTGCTTCACCACTCGCTTGGTCTTTAGCAGGTTACGGGCGATGACAAGGGTGCTATCCAGTCCTTCGTTAATGTTGAAGCGGCTGACCTTGCTGCGGTCGAGCCGGCTGAAGTTCTTGAGGTTAGAAACAATCTCGGCGATCTGGCCGATGCCGTGCAAGCCATCGGCGATCGACGCGGTCATCTCCTGCGCCGCATGATGCTCGCGAAACTCGCTGGTGCGCTGGGACACGCTCTGGAACTTTTGGGCCAATTCCTCATCGCTGGCGTCCCCGCGATCCAACATTCCGATCAAGGTCTCGCAGTCTTCCATCAGGCTACATATCTCGGGAAGGCGGGTGTCCATGGATTCAAGACTACTCTTGACATAGGCCAAGGGTGTATTGATCTCGTGGGCGATGCCCGCCACCATTTGACCAAGGGATGACATCTTCTCCGTTTGAATCAACATGGACTCGGAGTCCTTGAGATGAGTCATGGCCTCGGTAAGATCTCGTGTCCGCTCCTTCACTCTTTGTTCCAAGGTTTCGTTCGAGGCTATAAGCGCGGCGTTTACATCGTTGAGTTGGCGATAGCTTGCGTGCAACTGCCAACCCACATAACCGAGGAATACCAACAACGCGGCGGAGTAGGCGGCGAGGTAGATGCGATAGAGGTCTTTCTGCTCCGCGATCACCTGGAACTCCCGGTCAAAAGCCGCCGAAATGGAATCAAGCCGGGGGGAAGTAGGAAGAAAGGCGATCTGCCGTATCAAATCAACCACCCCGGGCTGCTGGCGGAGAATCCTTTGCACAGGGGTAGCCAGCTGCGACAACACGGTGCGAACGGATGCCGGCGCTCCTCCCGCGCGGATCAGCAATCCCGCGGCCGCGCTTTCAAGACGCGCCGCGGGCGCCCCCCCCGGGTTGTGCAAAAACAAAGCGAGCGCGCCGTAGGTAACATCGACGTCTTGAGCAAGCGCGTTCGCACCGAGTTGCTCCCGAGCGCTGTCCAAGGCGGTGACGGCTTCGCGTTTAGCCAGAAGAACCCCCTTGCTTTCCGCTTCAAAGGCCGACATCAAGCGCGCTTTTTCTTCGAAAGTCGCACGCAATTCTCCGGACCAGCTCATGAGTTGCTCTTTTCCCAACCCGGTGGTCTGCTGTGCAAGCGTATCCAAATGGCGACGCAACCCATCGCTTACAACACCAGAGGGCGGCAGCGCTTCCAAAGCGCCGCCGCGAAAGGCGGCGAGAATGACGTTCCAGCGCGCATCGATCTCCTTGAGCTGGCGCAGACTCGCCACGATCTCGTTCTGCCGGCTCAAATCGCCTGCTTGGCTCTTGACGAAGAGAATAGCGAGAATTCCGATCATGACCAGGGAAAAGGCCACGAGCGACACCATTCTCGCCGGTCCCGCGGTTTCTAGGCTTGCCAGTTTTCGATTCTGTGAAGGCATCGTGTCCAAACACACGTCCAACGATTCCGGCTCTTGCGTACACCGGCTGCGCGGAACGGACAAACTTGAGGTGAGACCCTATTATCAGGAAAATGCACGCCCCTAGCTACCTCCAAATTCGGAAACTATTCCTCGGTCCAACAAGCCCTTCAACGGCAGGAAAACAAGAAATCACGTAATGACCCCATCGCATACCCCCATGATGCAGCAATACTTGAGCATCAAAGCCGAGCACGCCAACATGCTGTTGTTCTATCGCATGGGAGATTTCTACGAGTTGTTCCACGAGGATGCCGAACGCGCGTCCCGGCTTCTGGATATCACTCTCACCACGCGCGGGCAGTCCGCCGGCACACCCATCAAGATGGCGGGCGTGCCTTACCATGCAGTGGATCAGTACTTGTCCAAGCTGGTGAAACTAGGTGAGTCCGTCGCCATCTGCGAGCAGACCGGCGATCCACTCGCCGCGAAAGGCCCCGTCGAGCGGCAGGTCACTCGCGTCATCACACCGGGCACTTTGGTGGACGCGGGGCTCTTGGACGAACGCCAAGAGAATCTGCTGGCCGCCATTACGTGCTCACAGGACATGCTGGGAATCGCCTGGATCGGATTTGCCTCCGGCGAATTTCGTGTCTTCGAAACCTCACGAAGCAGGCTCGCTTCGGAATTGGAGCGGCTAAGACCGGCGGAACTGCTCACGCCAGAAAGCATGCAAGGGCTCCCGTTGGCGGAGGGGGCACACAAGCATCTTGCCGATTGGAAGTTCGACCGCGACCGGGCACAGCGCGTACTGTGCGAACACTTCGGTACACGCGATCTCGCGGGGTTCGGTGTCGAGGGACTGGACCTCGCCATTGGCGCGGCAGGGGCGCTATTCGACTATTGCCAGAGCACGCAAACGCAATCTCTCGCTCATGTGCGCTCGATCGCGCTCGAACCCAGCGACCGTTATGTCAGGCTCGATGCGCAAACGCGCCGCAATCTGGAGATCTCGGAAACACTGCGAGGAGAGAGTGCGCCGACATTGCTGTCCCTGCTGGACACCTGTGCCTCCAGCATGGGCAGCCGGACCTTGCGCCGGTGGCTCCACCACCCGCTGCGCGAGCGTACCGAGATCGAAGCCAGACTCGACGCGGTCGAGGCCTTGCGCCACGGCGGCATGAATCGCGGCCAGTCCAGCTTACAACGCCCTCTTGCCCAGTGCGCGGACGTGGAGCGCATTGCCACGCGCGTTGCGCTCAAGTCCGTCCGGCCCAAGGAACTCGCCGCATTGCGAGACACCTTGCAGCAACTTCCGGGACTGCGCGACCAACTGGCGGGGTTCCAAACCACGAAGTTATCGGCCTTACGCGATCAACTAGAACCCAGATCCAGCGCCATCGCCCCTCTCGCCCGCGCGCTAAAGCCCGAACCTGGCGCGGTGATCCGAGAAGGCGGCGTCATCGCCGGCGGGTTCGATGCCGAGCTGGACGAACTGCGCGCCCTACAAAACGATTGCGGTACCTTTTTAATGGATCTTGAAGCACGCGAGCGCCAACGCTCGGGGATCGCGAATCTCAAAGTGGAATACAACCGGGTGCACGGGTTTTACATCGAGGTCGCCCGCTCGCAAACCGATAGCGTTCCGGCGGACTACCGCCGGCGCCAAACTCTGAAACACGCCGAACGCTATATCACGCCCGAACTCAAGAGCTTCGAAGACAAAGCCTTATCCGCTCAAGAACGCGCATTGGCGCGCGAGAAGTATCTCTACGAAGCGCTGCTGGAAGAACTCGCGGTCCACATCCCCTGGCTCCAAGAAGTGGCGCGCGCCATCGCGGAACTCGACGTGCTGGCATGTCTCGCCGAACGCGCGCTCACGCTCGATTTTTCTCGCCCGGAGTTCTCGAATTTGGAGGAGATCGCAGTTGAAGCAGGCCGCCATCCCGTTGTGGAAGGGCAGACCGGTGATTTCGTTCCCAACGACGTGCGCCTCGGCCACCGCCGAAAATTGCTCTTGATCACCGGCCCCAACATGGGCGGCAAATCAACCTTTATGCGGCAGCTCGCTCTCATCGCGTTGCTCGCGCATTGCGGGTCTTTCGTTCCCGCCAAACGCGCGCTGCTTGGGCCCATGGATGGCATCTTCACGCGCATCGGCGCATCGGACGATTTGGCGGGAGGCCGCTCCACCTTCATGGTCGAGATGACGGAGGCCGCGGAGATTCTGCATAACGCCACCGCGCGCAGCCTGGTGCTGATGGACGAAGTGGGCCGCGGCACTTCGACCTTCGACGGCTTGTCGCTAGCCTGGTCCATCGCCGTCCATCTTGTGGAGAAGAATCGCGCCTACACCCTCTTCGCTACCCATTACTTCGAGTTGATTCAACTGGCGGAACTCTACGAAGATGTGGCCAACGTGCACGTGCACGCCGTGGAGCATCGCGATCGCATCGTGTTTCTGCATAGCGTGCAAGAAGGCCCGGCGAGTCAAAGCTACGGCATTCAAGTGGCGCAGTTGGCGGGCATTCCTGGCAGCGCCATTCGAGCCGCCAAGCGCAAGCTCACGGAACTGGAATCGAGAAACGCCTCAACCAGCCCTCAGGGCGATCTGTTCACAGCCACTTCCGCCTCGCGGCCACGCCATCTCATCGAGGAACTGTTAGATACGATCGAGCCCGATGGACTGTCTCCAAGAGAAGCCCTAGAGGCTCTCTACCAGCTCAAGAAAGCGATGAAGGAATGAAGGGTCTTCTGCTCTGCTGTTCGCTCGCGCTCGCCAGCGCGACGGCTCCCGCCGAACGCTTTGACTTTGCGGCCTTCGGCGACACGCCTTATTTTTCCTTCGAGGAACCAATTCTCGTGGGACAGATTCAGGAAATGAATCAGAAGAATCTGGCTTTCGTAATTCACATTGGCGATATCAAGAGCGGTGCGGACCGTTGCGGCGACTTCATCTACGAAAGCCGGCTTGCCTGGTTCAATGAATCCAAGCATCCCTTCATTCTCATTCCCGGCGACAACGATTGGACCGATTGCCAGCGCTCATCCAATGGAACCTACGATCCATTGGAGCGGTTGAATTTTTTTCGGCGAACCTTCTATAAAGATACGCTGAGCTTAGGCCAACGACGCCTCCCGCTGGAAAGACAGAGTAGCCGTCCGGAGTTTTCGGAGTATCGCGAGAATATGCGCTGGCGGCACGGCGGCGTTGTGTTCGCAACCATACATGTCGTGGGGAGCAATAACAACGAAAATTCTTCGGAGCATGCCCATCGCAACCGCGCCAATATCGCTTGGTTAGAAGAATCCTTCCGCATGGCCAGGCGGGAGCGCGCGGCCGCGTTCGTGGTCGCGCTGCACGCCGATCCCATGTTCGAAGCTTCGGCTCGAGACCCGCGCCGTACGGGACTCTCAGAGGTCATGGATCATTTTCTCATGGAGACAAAGACTTTCGCCAAGCCCGTTTTGCTCATCCACGGAGATAGTCACCGCTTCCGCTTCGATCACCCCTTACGCGCGCGCGGCGTAAGTCCGTCCTTGAGGAATCTCACTCGCCTGGAAGTCCATGGCTCACCGAGCGTGGCGTGGACTCAAGTGCGGGTCGACACCCGTGCTTCCGGGGTTTTCAGCTTAGCGCCTCGTCCTACGGCGAAAGAGCTGAACTAAGAGCCCGAAGCGAGCCGTTGGCGCTCACGGGCAATCTCCATGGCCAACTGGTACACGGACATGGCGTAATTTCGGCTGCGGTTGTACTGCAAGATCGTGTTGAAGTTGTTAAGCCCAAGCCAGTAGTCCAGCCCCTCGGGGAGGTCGAGCGTGAACAGCGCGGCCTCCAATCCTTCGTCCACCTCGCCCAAAGGCACCACGCCTTGTTGCTTGAGCTGATGTATCGGGGAATGGGGTTTGATGCCCAGGGACAAGAGCGCCTGGGGATCAGGACCTTCAAAGCGCGCGGGAATGGCGATGGGCTCGTTGTCTCGCCAGCCGAATTGATTCAAGTAATTCGCCACACTGCCAATCACATCGGAGGTGTCGCCCCACAGATCCACCCTGCCGTTCTCGCCGAAATCGAGCGCGTACTTCCGGTAGCTGCTCGGCATGAACTGGGGTAGCCCCATGGCGCCCGCGTAGGAGCCTTTCACCGCTCGCGGATCCCAAGCTTGCTCGCGCGATAACAATAGAAAAGCTTCCATCTCGCTCTTGAAATATTCGTTGCGCCCAGGCAGCTCGAAGCCGAGGGTGTAGAGCGCATCCACCACGCGATGAGTCCCCACGACCTTGCCGAATCGCGTCTCGATGCCGACGATGGCAACGATGATAGCTTCGGGCACGCGGAACGTTTCGCGGGCACGGGTGAGCGTGACTTGGTTTTCTTTCCAGAACTTCACGCCGCCGTCGATGCGATTCTTGTCCACGAAGAGCGGCCGAAACTCGTGCCAGGGACGGCTGGTCGCCGGCGCCGAGACCGCCTTGACGATGGGCGCCGCGGATTTCAAGTTGGCGAATAATTCACGCAGTGAAGCGGCGTCCAAGCCGTGCCGCTCCACCATATTGGCGATGAAGAACTCAACATCGGGACGCATAACCGCGGGGGCCTGCGCGAGACCTAAGGAAAAAACGCCGAGTGCCGCTGGAACAACCAGCGCCCGCCACTTCACTGCACCACCTCATTGATGGTGAGCACCACGCCGCTGGCGCCCAGCTTCACCGGCGCGCTAATGGCCTGCAAGTCGCCGGGCTGCGGCGTGGCGTCCCCAGACTTGGAGATGCGCGCACCCACCACGATGCTAGGCAGGTTACTGAGTCGCATGGAGGGGTTCATCGCATAGGTATCGTCCAAACGAAAGGAGATCGGAAGCTCTCGCGCTTGCTTGCGCATGGCTGCCACCGGCATCCCCGGTCCCTCGGCACCGCGGGCAAAAATGAATACGGTGTCGGCCGGATCGATCATATCCGCCAGAGCGGAATCCAGCCGCACGCGCCCGCTGATGGCCTGGGCGGGCGTGCTGGCAACGGTACGCAAGCGGCTCGCCTCCGCGATGCCAGCCAACAGCGCTTTTTGCAATTCCGAATCATGTTTCAGTTGCTTGAAGACCTTTTGCCAATGGGCGATGGCGCCGGAGTAATTCTTCTTCTCGAAGGCGAGCGCACCGGCCATGGTGAGCCCCTTGGGATGATTGGGCGCAACGCTCAACACGCGCTGGATGGCTTGCGCGGGTTTTCCCGCGAAACTTCCACCTTGCCCAAGCGCCAGCACTTCGGCGTACTCGGTCAGCATCTCGGGATCGTCCGGTGTGAGCGCAACGCCTTTCTCCAAGGCGGCCGCGGCGTCCTTGATCCGATCGAGGACCTTATAAGCTTTGGCAAGCATCAACCATCCTCGTGCATCGGCAGGATCCCGCGCGAGCTTGGCGGCGAGTTTTTCCGCCATCTCCGCGAAGTGTTCCGGCGTCATGGAGGAGATGTCGGATGCCGCGTGCTTCGGCGTACCGACCGCTTTGGGATTGCCTAGCACCCCATACAAGGCGATGGCCGCCAGCGGCAAGATAATGAAGAGCACAACCGCTAGAGTACGTGAGGAAGCCGGCACCACGTCCGGAAGGGCCTCCTTATTCGCGGCCTCCTGCAGCGCCCGTCTCTCCAACTCCTCCCGGGCCGCGGCGTATCGCGCTTGGGTAAGCGTGCCGACGGCCAGGTCGGCTTCGAGTTCCTGGAGTTGATCACGATAGACCGACACACTGACCTGCGCCGCCACTGGCACACTGGGCGAGCGCTGCCGCCACAACGGCAATGCGATCCAAAAACCCATGCCCAAGGCGAGGACTGCCGCGACGATCCAAAACACGGTCATGGGGTAGGCGCTCCGGGTTTGCTCTCGGGCGTACCCTCACCGAGAAGAGCGTGTGCTCGCGCGAGTTGCTCGTCCGTTAACGCCGGCTCCTCCTGCGCGGCTCGCCGGCGTCTGATATAGATGAACATGGCCCCCGCACCCAAGGCGAGCAGCACGAACGGTCCTGCCCAGAGCGCCAAGGTGGTGTTCCTAAGCACGGGACGGTACAACACGAAATCGCCGTAGCGCCGCACCAGATAGTCCTTGATCTGCGCGTCGCTTTGACCCGCCTTGACCTGCTCGCGCACTTCATTGCGCAGATCGATGGCAAGATCGGCGTTGGAGTCCGCCAGCGATTGGTTCTGGCACACCAGGAAGCGAAGCTCCGCGGACAGCGCCTTCAGGCGCTGTTCAATCTGGGCATCGTCTGCCCGCGCCCAGCACGCCCCCACCAGCATCAGTACGGCGACCAGTGCGCGCGTCATGAGCTCTGATGGAGTTGCTTGACCAGTGGGGCGATCTGGTCGTTCAACACCCCCGGATCCACGGGGCCGATTTGCTTGAAGCGAATGATGCCTTGCTGGTCGATGACATAGGTTTCCGGCACACCATAGACGCCATAGTCAAGGCCAACTTTTCCCTCGGGATCCATCAAGGATGCCATGTAGGGATTGCCGTGCTTGCCCAGCCACGCGTCAGCCTCCGGCTTCTTGTCCTTGTAGTTGAGCCCGTAAATGGGAACCGATCCGCCCTTGGCGAATTCCATCAGCAAAGGGTGTTCTTGCAAACACGACACGCACCATGAGGCCCACACGTTGAGGATCCACACCTTGCCGCGCAGGTCTTTCTCGCTCACGCTCTGAGTTGGATCATCCAAGCGCTGTAAGGAGAAGGCCGGCGCGGGCTTGCCAATCAAGGGGCTGGGGATTTCTCTCGGCTTGAGTTCGAGGCCTTTGTACAAAAACGCCACGACGGCCAAAAATACCGCGAGGGGTAAGCCGAAGCGCATCATGCGGCGGCCTCCACGGCGCTTGCCGGCGGCGTGACCTCTTGGGCGCCAGCCCGTTTCGCCAAGCGATAGCGCCGGTCCGTGATCGCGATCGCACCCCCGAGCGCCATCAAGAACGCCCCGCCCCAGATCCAGTCGATGAAAGGCTTGTGGTACAAGCGCACGACCCAGCTCTCCTTGGTGATGGCTTCGCCCAGCGACACGTAGAGATCGCGCGTGAATCCGGTGTCGATGGCCGCCTCCGTCATGGGCATTTGTTGCACCGGGTAGAAGCGCTTCTCCGGATGCAGGGTCTCGACTGGCTTATCCTGGCGGAACACTTCCACGGTGCCGCGCACGGCCTCGTAGTTGGGGCCTTGATGATTCTCAAGCTTCGTGAGCTTGAAGCGGTAACCGCCCAGCTCGACGCTATCGCCCAAGTTCATACGCACATCTTGCTCGGTTTCAAAGCCGCGTACGCAGGTTACGCCGATGATGAATACGCCCACGCCGAAGTGCGCCACCAACATGCCCAGATAGCCCCGTGTCAGCGATGCGAATTGGCGGTACCAGGCGTATGCGCTACCTTGGGCGAGGCTTTTCAAGCGGGCGTACATTCCCGCAAACCCGGAGGCGATGATCCACACGGCCATCAAGATGCCTAGTCCGATCATGGGGGTCCATTTGCCCAGTACGTAGGGCAGCGCAATAGCGCATACCGCCGCCACCGCCGCGGCCCACTTCAATTGCCCCACGATGTCAGGCAGGGCCGCATGCTTCCAGCGCGCGATGGGGCCCACCGCCATAAGAAAAAGCGCGGGCGCCATGAGCGGCACGAACACCGCTTCGAAATAAGGCGGACCGACGGAGATCTTGCCCAGGCCCAGAGCGTCGAGAAACAAGGGATATAAGGTCCCCAGCAATACGGCACCCGCCGCCACGACGAGTAGGACGTTGTTGCTCAGGAGTAGGGTCTCCCGCGAGAGCAGCTCGAATTTCCCGCCTAAGCCCACTTTGGGGGCGCGCCAGGCGAATAGGATCAAGGAACCCCCGATCACTACCACCAGGAAGCTCAGGATGAATACCCCGCGCTTGGGATCGGTGGCGAAGGCGTGCACGGAGGTGAGCACCCCCGAGCGCACGAGGAAGGTCCCCAGCAAACTCAAGGAGAAGGCGATGATGGCGAGCAGTACGGTCCATATCTTGAATCCGCCGCGCTTCTCCGTCACCATTAAGGAGTGAATGAGCGCGGTGCCCACCAGCCAGGGCATGAAGGAGGCGTTTTCCACGGGATCCCAGAACCACCAACCGCCCCAGCCCAGTTCGTAGTAGGCCCAACCGCTGCCCAGTGCGATCCCCACGGTGAGGAAGGCCCACGCCGCGGTGGTCCATGGGCGCGACCAGCGCGCCCAGGCGGCATCTAGTTGCCCGCCCAGCAAGGCGGCGATGGCGAAGGCGAAGACGACGGAGAAGCCCACGTAGCCCATGTAGAGCATGGGGGGATGGATGACCATGCCGGGATCTTGCAGCAAGGGATTGAGATCGCGCCCGTCCGGTGCGGGGGGAAGTAAGCGGTCGAAGGGGTTGGAGGTAAGCAACAAGAAGCACAGGAAGCCGATGCTAAGCATGCCCATGACGGAGAGGATGCGCGCCACCACCGCTTCGGGTAGATTGCGGCTGAAGACGCTCACCGCCACGCTCCACACGGTGAGCATGAGCACCCACAGCAGGAGCGAGCCTTCGTGGCTGCCCCAGGTGGCGGCAAAACGATAGTGCGCGGGCAAGGAGGAGTTGGAGTTGGACGCCACATTGAGCACGGAGAAGTCGTTGCCCACGAAGGAGGCGGCCAAGCACCCGAAGGCAATAGTGACGAAGACGAATTGGCCTTGGGAGGCCGGCCGCGCCAACGCCATCCAGGTGCCATTGCCCCGGTAGGCGCCTATGAGGGGAACCACGGCCTGCACCACGGCGATGCACAAGGCGAGGATCAAACAGAAATGACCGATCTCGGGAATCATGGTTTGGCGTATCCAGTGGGGGGTGATACCAGCGATTTCTCGCTGGTGCTGCGTGCTTTGCGGGCGCGTTCCAGGGCGTCGGCTGCCTCGGGGGGCATGTAGTTCTCGTCGTGCTTGGCGAGCACGTCGGAGGCGGTGAACCGGCCATCCGTGCCAAGCTGGCCTTGCGCGACCACGCCCTTACCTTCTTTGAACAAGTCCGGCAGTATGCCCTTATAGAGCACCGGTACGCGTTGCACAGTATCGGTGACGACAAAGCCCACAGTCACGCCGTCAGCCTGCCGCCGCACGCTGCCCGCCTCCACCAACCCGCCGATGCGGAAGGTGCGCCCGCGAGGCGCCTCCTTGGCCGCGATCTGGGTCGGGGTGTAGAAGAAAACGAGATTGCTGCGAAAGGCGCTCAATATAAGACTCGCCCCCACCCCCAGTACCCCCAACCCGCACAAAATCCACACCAAGCGCTTATGACGGGATTTCATGAGCCACCAATCATCATGGCCTGCTTGGCTCGCGCTAGGGCCGTTCGGCGGCGGCGGCGCAACGCGACCATCTCCCCGATTACGACCACGGCGGCCACCAAATAAGAACCCCAAACATAGAGGCCGTATCCGCCCATTTGGAAAAACGCCTGCGCGCTGCCCCAGTTCATGCCACCACTTCCTTTATCCAGGAAGCGCTGGCTTCGCGTTCCAAAATCACCGCTCTCACACGTACTAAGGCGGCGGCGATGCTATACGTCCAAAAGGCGAGCGCCATGATCAACATGCCCCACAGCATCACCGCTGCCATGGACGATCCCTTGGTCAAACTTACCGAGGCGCCTTGGTGCAAGGTGTTCCACCACTTGACCGAAAAATAGATTATGGGCACATTAATCACGCCCACCAGTGCCAGCAACGCGCAGGCGCGGTCCGCCTTGCGCACCTCGTCGATGGCGGCATGCAAGGACATGAAACCGACGTATAGGAACAACAAGATTAACTCCGATGTCAAGCGCGCGTCCCACACCCACCAGGTTCCCCAGGTGGGCCGTCCCCATAGAGATCCGGTCCACAAGGCGATGAAGGTCATTAGCGCCCCCGTGGGCGCTAGGGCACTCGCCATCATGAAAGACAGGCGCGTGTTGAACACCCATCCCACGGCACACCAGAAAGCCATGACCAGATAGATGAACATGGACATCCAGGCGGCGGGCACGTGGATGAAAATAATGCGGTAGGACTCGCCTTGCTGAAAGTCCGTGGGGGCGACAAAGAATCCAATGTATAAACCCGCCACGGCCAATAGCAGCGCCAGCGCGAATAACACCGGCGCCAGCTTCCCCGCCAAGGCGTAGAAACTCCGTGGTGCGGCATAGCGCCATAAAACTCCGGTGCGGGAGTTCTCAACGACGTCCATGATCAAACTATTCCATGCATTATTCCACCGCGATTCTCAAAGCCGCCGCCGCACCCAAGGGTGCCATGACCAAAGCAATCAAAAAAAAACCTGCCAATAGGGAAAGGTGAGCCTGCGCGCTCTGCCCCGCCGCCACCGCCGTGGCCCCGCCCGCGCCGAAGATGAGCACCGGAATACACAAGGGCAGTACCAGCAAGGATAACAAAGCCCCGCCCCCGCGCACGCCCAAGGTCAAGGCGGCACCGATGGCGCCGAGCAGGCTCAGACTCGGCGTTCCGAGCAGCATAGAACCTACCAGTACCCACAGCACGTCACCGGGCAAGCCGAACTGCAAGCCAAGCAATGGAGCCATTAGCACCAGCGGAAGTTCCGCGACCAGCCAATGGGCCAACACTTTTGCAAGCACCAGGAAAGCCAGCGGCGCGGGCGTCAACAAGATTTGCTCCAGCGCCCCATCGGCATGGTCCGCCATGAACAACCGCCCCAAGGCCAACATGGAAGCCAGCAGCGCCGCCACCCAAATGACCCCGGGGGCGATGGTTCTCAGGGTATTGGGTTCCGGTCCCACGCCAAGCGGAAATAAGCTCACCACTATTACAAAGAAAAAAAAAGTCGTCAGCACGTCCGAGCGGCGCCGCATCGCCAACAGCAGATCTCGCCGCAACAATGCGGCGAAGGCACCTAGCGCGCCGTTCATTGCGTCGTTCGTTCGGCTGGCAAATGAAGGCGCCGAAGCGGTATTTCCCCCAACATCACGTCCTGGTGGCTGGTGAGTACCACCATGCCACCCTGGCGCACATGGCTGGCCACCAAGTTCGCTAAAGCGCCGATGGCCGGTGCATCTAGCGCGGTGAAGGGTTCATCCAAAATCCACAGCTTTCGCCCCCCCGCAAGGGACAGCCGCGTGAGCGCTACTCTTCGCTTTTGTCCTTGAGAAAGAACGCGCACGGGCAACGCCAAACAGGCTTCGAGTCCCTGCTCGCGCAAGCTGTGCGAAATGGTCGCGGCATCGCTTGTTCCCTGCGAGGCAAACCGCAAATTCTCCGCTGGTGTGAGGTCGTCCTTAAGCGCGTTGGAATGCCCCTGGAAAATCAGTGCTCTCTGGAAATCCTCGCGCTCCTTGTTGATGTCCAAACCATTCCAGCACACCTTGCCCGACTCCGCTCGCGCGAGTCCGCAGAGGAGTCGCAATAGGCTGGTCTTACCGGCACCATTGCCCCCCGACACCCAAAGAAGCGTTCCAGGGTTCACGCAGAAGGACAGATCGCGGAATAGCAACCGCTCACCCCGAACACAGGCCAGCTCGATGGCTTCGAGCACCGGCAGAGCTAAGGTTGGATTGAGGACGAGTGCTTCAGGCAGCGAGCCCCTTAGCCATCGCAAGCCGCTTTTGCTTGAGGTCCTGCAGCAGCTTGTCGTAAGAATCTTTGAAGGAGGCGACGCCCTCGGTTTCGAGTGACTGCGTGATCCCTTCGAGATCCACGCCGTTGCGCTTGAGCACACTCATTTGGGTGTGCACCTCATCCATGCCCCTCGTAATGGTGTCCGCGGCGACTCCGTGATCTTGGAAGGCAGCCAAGGTATCGGGGGGTAAGGTATTCACCGTATCGCGTCCGATGAGCGTTTCCACATAGACGACATCGCGATACTTTGGATTCTTGGCGCCGGTGCTCGCCCACAGCGGCCTCTGCGGACGTGCGCCACGCGCCAATTGCGCCGAGACCAAGGGATCTTTCATCAGGTCTTGAAACTTCGCATAGGCCAGCTTGGCGTTACCGATGGCGATTTTGCCTTGCAAACTCGCGGCATCAGGGCGACCTTCCATCATCTTGTCGGCCTTGCCGTCCACCCGGCTCACGAAGAAGGATGCGACCGATGCGACATTGCGCGGGTTGGCGCACCGTGAGAGCCCGAGCGCCCAGGCTCGCACGACTTCTTCGTAACGCTTACCCGAGAACAACAGTGTGACATTGACATTGATGCCATCGGCAATGAGTTGCTCGACTGCCTTCACCCCGTCGGACGTACCGGGCACCTTGATCATCACGTTGGGCCGTGCGACGCACTTCCATAGATGCCGCGCGCTCTTTATGGTGCCTTGGGCGTCGTAGGCCAAATCCGGTGCCACTTCGATGCTGACATAGCCGTCCACACCCGCCGTGCGATCGTAGACAGGCCGCATGATGTCGGCGGCAGATTGCACGTCGGCGACGGTCAACGCCTCGAATAGGGCGTACTCATCGATAGCGGGATTCGCCCGGAGTTCGCCCGCGATGGAGGCATCATAGTCCGCGCTGCCGGTAATCGCCTTGTGGAAAATCGTGGGATTCGTGGTGACTCCCGTCACACCCGCATCCACCATGCGCTGAAGGCCGCCCTTGGCCAAGAGATTTCTGTCGATGAAGTCCAGCCAGATGGATTGCCCGAACCTTGCAAGTTCCGTTAATGTAGCCAAGCTGTCTCCTAAATGAATGGCGGAGAGGGAGTCCGCCTAATATCCACAATGGGCGCGGCTTTCCGCGATGTTTTGATAGAGGGTGTTTCGAAAGCACTACCTAGACGCTACCAGCTTCCCCACCGCTCGCGCCCCATTCACGCAATGAAGGGACGGAATTGTAACGCAGGCCCTTGCATTGGCCCTCCAGCCGCCCCCGGCCCTCTCGTGGAATCCTTGATTGTATTGATCGGTCTGGCTGCCGTTGTTTTCGCCTCGACCAACATCGACGATGTGTTCGTGCTGCTCGGCTTCTTTGCCGATCCCAAGTTTCGCGCCCGTGACGTCGTTATAGGCCCACTAAGCTGCATGAGGAAATAGCAAACGCCAGCCCCGGGCTTTACGTGATCTAGCGCTTATAGAAGGCCACCCTCCGCGGTGGCCTTTTTTCTTG
>JBKKAO010000055.1:0-3167 GCA_046714645.1 Burkholderiales bacterium
TGAAATGGCCCATCTCATGCACGAAAATCAAGGCCACGAAACCCACCGCGTACCACCAGCCGAAGATGAAGGCGTACGCCACCACGGAGATCAGCATGGTGCCTCCCGTGGTGAGAATCTTCCCGAACTTAAGACCGGAGAACAGAAGTAGAAGGAGCTTCACGCTGCACCATCTCCGTGGCTGCGCGCCGTGAAAGGCTTACGGGCTGGCGATACGTTCAAGTAGCTTCTCCTTGGTTCAAATAAAATCATCTATGCAGGTGGTGGCTTTTCCAGCAACCGGCGGCAATCGGCCACTACTGGTCAATCTTAAGCGAGCTTGCCGCTCAAGCGCGGTGTGGCGCCTTGTGAATGTCGTCGGTCCAGTGCACTTCTTCGGGATGCTCCACTACGGGGATATCCAGATTCACCACCACGGGTTCTTGCCCGCTGCGGCACAAGACACAAGACAACGGTTCCTCCTCACTGGCGTTGATTTCTTGGTGCGGCACGAAGGGCGGCACGTGAATGAAATCCCCCGGGCCGGCTTCAGCGGTGAATTCCAGGCTCTCGCCCCAGCGCATGCGCGCCTTTCCGCTCACGACGTAGATCACGCTCTCCACCGGACCATGATGATGGGCGCCGGTTTTCGCCTTGGGATGAATCACCACCGTGCCCGCCCACAACTTCTCCGCGCCGCAGCGTGCGTGGGTAATGGCCGCCGCCCGGTTCATTCCGGGCGTTTGTGCGGTATTGACATCCAAGTCGGTATTTTTCACCACTCGCACGCCGTTGAACTTCCATTTCATCTGCGACACTTCAGTCTCCTTCTCACGGTCAACACGCGCCCTTCCCAAGGTATCAAAAGCGGATTACTCCGGGAGCGCCCTTCGCAAAAGCTCCGCCACATGAACCGCCGACCGGTTCGCGCCGTCTTTGATTTGGTGCCGGCAGCTCGTTCCATCGGACACGATCCAATCTTCCGCCGCCGCTTGGCGAACCCTTGGTAACAGCGACGCTTGCGCCATCTTCATCGAAATATCGAAATGTTCGGCATGGTAGCCAAAATCTCCCGCCATGCCGCAGCAGCTCGATGGGATCTGCTCCACCTTGAGATCAGGAATCATCTTGAGCACGCGCTCCACGCCACCCATCAGGCCAAAGGCTTTTTGATGGCAGTGTCCGTGCACCAGGGCGGTCTTGCCTGCCATGGACCGCAGCGGCAGGCTGAGCGTGCCGGCCGCTTGCTCGCGCGCGAGGAACTCTTCGAACATTAACGCGTGTTCGGGAACGCTACCAAGCTCCGTCTTATCCATCATCACCGCATATTCATCGCGCAAGGTCAGCAAGCACGAAGGTTCCAGTCCAACGATGGGCACACCGCGTTGCGCATAGGGCCGCAGGACTGCCAGCAAGCGTCTCGCTTCCACCCGTGCTTCGTCCACCAAACCGGCCGCGAGAAAGGTGCGCCCACAACAAAGCGGCCGGTCCTCGCTCCGAGGGAGATGCACCCGATAACGCGCTATATTCAATACACGGAGCGCGGCCGTTACGTTCTCCGGCTCGAACCACCGATTGAAGGTATCGGCGAAGAGCACAACCTCCCGGTCTCCGTGCCCGGGAACTTGCCATCCCGCTTCGGGATCTGCATGCCACGTGGGTAAACTGCGCCGCGCGCTCAGACCCACGAGCGCTTGGCTCAGCGAGGCCGCGCCGGGAATTCGGTCTCGCAAATTGAGCAGCGCTCTGAACTTGGACCAGGTGGGTGCGTTGCGGGGCAGATAAGCGATCATCTTCTGCCGCACGCTCAATCCATAGCGCCGCGTGTAGTGATGCATGAATTCGATCTTCATGCGCGCCATGTCCACGCCGGTGGGGCACTCGCGCTTGCAAGCCTTGCAACCCACGCACAAAGACATGGCCGCATACATTGCGGGATCGGTGATCGCATGAGCACCGAGTTGTCCGGAGAGTGCTAGACGTAACGAGTTAGCGCGCCCGCGAGTAAGGTGCTGTTCTTCCCGCGTCACCCGGAAGGACGGGCACATGGTTCCCGCGTCGAACTTGCGGCAGTGGCCGTTGTTGTTACACATTTCCGTGGCGGCGAGGAAGCCCTCGCCCCGCCCGTGCACATCCCAAGCGGACCAATCAAGCGCGGTCGGGATGGCTTGCGGCCGGTAATGGGGTCCAGAGCGAAACAACGAGCGATCATCCATCTTCGCGGGCTTGACGATCTTGCCGGGGTTCATCAAGTTGTGCGGATCGAAGATCGCCTTGATTTCGCCCAAGGCAGCGGTGAGCCGTTGCCCGAGGATGGGCTCGATCCATTCCGAGCGCACCAGCCCATCGCCGTGCTCGCCGGAGAAAGCGCCTTTGTAGCCTTTGACCAGTTCGCAGGCTTCCTCGGCAATGGCTCGCATTTTCAGCGCGCCATCGCCTTTCATGTTCAGAATCGGCCGCACATGCAGCGTGCCCACGGAGGCATGGGCGTACCAAGTGCCACGGGTGCCGTGCTTATGGAAAATCTCCGTGAGCTGGCTTGTGTATTCGGCAAGATGTTCCAGCGGCACCGCGCAATCTTCGATGAAGGACACCGGCTTGCCATCGCCTTTCATCGACATCATGATGTTGAGGCCCGCCTTGCGCACCTCCCAGATTTCTCGCTGGAGCGCGAAATCTGTAACTTGAACGACCGAATCTGACAAACCCAGATCGCCCATCAGATCAGCCAATGCGCCTAGTTTGCACAATGGATCTGTGCCGTTTTCCCCAGCGAATTCGACGAGCAGAATCGCTTCTGGTTCGCCGCGTAGAAACCGATCGACGATCGGGCGAAAGGCGGCGTTATCGCGGGCAAGACCAATCATGGTCCAATCGACCAGTTCAACCGCGTCTGGGTCAAGCTTGACGATGTGCTGCGTACTTTCCATCGCCCGGTAAAAAGTGGGAAAGTGGATCACGCCTAACACCTTGTGCGCAGGTATGGGTGAGAGCTTCAACTTGAGCCGCTTCGAGTACGCAAGCGTGCCTTCCGAGCCCACGAGCAGGTGCGCCAAGTTGTGTTCCGTGCTGGGCAGGACCATGTCCAGGTTATAGCCTTGGACCCGGCGCAATACCTTAGGCCAGCGCTGCGCGATCTCGGAGGCCTCGCGCTGGGCCACGGAGTGAATGCGATCGATGATGCTCTT
>JBKKAO010000056.1:0-2840 GCA_046714645.1 Burkholderiales bacterium
CCTTCCATCGTCTACGCCTGCGACACCGCGCCCGCGCTGATCACTGAAGCTCCCGGGAAACAAGTGTGGGTTTATCCGCGCCCCATCGATTTGGAGAACGTGGATAGGCTCAAAGATTTTCGCGATACCACGGTGGTCCTCTCCGTGGAAGCATTGCGCGAGCAGATCGCCATTCACCTCGGTGCCAGATCGTAGTTCTGCGATGTCCGAACACATTCTTTTCCTCACCGGACGCTTGGCCGAGAACAGTCTAAGAAAAGTACTGGACTCCCTGGAACCCGCGCCCTTTACCTACGATGTCCGCGTACTGGGGTTGCAAGTCGCCGGGCTTATGACCAGCGAGATGGTTCAACGCCGCTTGACGGAATTGGGCGGCGCTGACCGCGTGCTCGTCCCGGGGCGCTGCCGGGGCGATCTCACACCTTTATCCGAGAAGTTCGGTATTCCCTTCGAACGCGGACCCGATGAACTAAAGGATCTTCCCCAGCATTTCGGCGAAGGTGCGCGCAAGATCGATCTATCCCACTACGACATTCAGATCTTCGCCGAGATCGTGGACGCTCCGCACTTGTCCGTGGAGGCAATCCTCGATCGCGCCCGCGCCTATTCAGCCGGCGGCGCCGATGTGATCGATCTCGGTTGCCTGCCGCAAACCCCCTTCCCTCACTTGGAGGAGGCCGTTATCGCGCTGCGCCAGGACGGATTGACGGTCAGCGTGGATTCCATGGAACCCGCTGAGTTATTACGCGGAGGGCGCTCGGGTTGCGACTACCTGCTGAGTCTGAAGCGGGAAACCCTTTGGATCGCGGAAGCAGTGCCAGCCACGCCCATACTCATTCCTTCCGAACCAGGCGATTTGGTCTCACTTTACGAAGCGATGGATGCCCTGCAGAAGGACGGGCGCGCCTTCATCGCCGACCCCATTCTGGATCCCATCCATTTTGGCTTTTCCGACTCGCTCTTGCGTTACCGGGAACTTCGCAAGGCCCGCCCCGAGGCGCAGATCATGATGGGCACGGGCAACCTGACGGAGTTGACCGATGCCGACACGCTCGGGATGCAAACGCTGCTGTTAGGCATCATGTCGGAACTGCGCATTACTCACATGCTCACCACCCAGGTGAGCAAACATGCCGCGGGCGTGGTGAAGGAAGCCAACGCCGCGCGCCGCATGCTGTACGCGGCACGCGAGGCGGATAGCCTCCCGCGGCGCTTTGGTGGCGCGTTACTGGCGTTGCGCGACACATCGCCCTTTCCCTACTCGGCCGCCGAGATCGCCGAGGCAGCCACAGACATCAAGGACCCCAGTTTTCGCATCCAGGTGAGCGAAGAAGGATTGCACATCTACAACCGGGACGGTGTGCGCTTCGCCACGGACCCATTTCGCTTGTATCCTTCGCTCGGAGTGGACAGCGATGGCTCGCACGCTTTCTATCTTGGCGTCGAACTCGCGCGCGCGCAGATCGCCTGGCAATTGGGCAAGCGCTATGTTCAAGACCGCGAGTTGGAATGGGGATGCGCCAGGCTGCGTGAGTCCGATTCGGCCACGGGTCATCGTGCAACCGGCAAGGACGAGGCCGAATGATCTTCGAAACTATCGTCACTACGCGCGCCCAAGGCCGCGATCAGATCGTGCCCTTAGGCGTACGGCAAGAAGGCGGCTTCATTGTGTTGGCCCCCTTTCGTCCCTCCACCACCTTGGACTTCCTTCAGGAATCGCGCTGCGCAGTAGTGAACTTCACCGATGACGTGCGTGTGTTCGCCGGCTGCTTAACGGGGCGCTATGACTGGCCCACCTGCCCGGCGGATCGTGTGAGGTGCAACCGGCTAAGCAACGCCCTCGCACATACGGAACTTGAGCTCGATCATGCCCAAGAGGATGAGGTGCGGCCCCGCCTGTTTTTCCGTGAAGTGCTCAATGCTAATCATGAGCCCTTTCGCGGATTCAATCGCGCGCAAGCCGCGGTGATCGAAGGCGCCATCTTAGTGAGCCGGCTGGGTATGCTCTCACGAGAGAAAATCGAGACCGAGGTGGCGTATCTTTCCATCGCCATCGAGAAGACCGCCGGTCCGCAGGAACGAGAAGCATGGGGATGGTTGAAAACCGAAATCGAAACTCACTACGCAAAGTTGAAGTCATGACCAAGATGCTCGCCAGCGTGACCTCTGTTAGTGAAGCCATCATGGCATTGGAGGGGGGCGCGGACATCATCGATCTGAAGGATCCTTCGCGGGGAGCACTGGGTGCGCTCGAACCTGCCATCGCACGGGATGTGGTCGGGGCCATCGGTACTATGGGCATTACCAGTGCCACGGTGGGCGACTTCCCGGCCATGGTGCCGGCCGAGGTTGTTGCGAGCGCGCACCGCACCGCTGAACTGGGAGTGAGTTACGTCAAGGTTGGGTTCTGGGGCACTTCGAAAGATGCGGCATGTGCCAATGCGCTCTCACCCTTGTGCGCCGCCACGCGCATGGTCGCGGTTTTATTCGCCGATCTTCCCTACTATGATCCGAAGTTAGTCGATACCCTGTACCAAACTGGATTCACCGGCGTCATGCTAGACACCGCCAAAAAGGATGGTGCACCGCTGCGTTTGCTCAAATCCGAGATAGAACTTGCACTTTTCGTCCGGCGCGTGCAAGGCCTCGGTATGCTGGTGGGCCTCGCCGGTAAACTGCGCTTGTCCGACGTGGCGCCGCTGCTCACGTTGGAGCCGGACTACCTTGGTTTTCGCGGAGCGCTATGCACAGCAGGCGCGCGCACGAGCCAGCTCGATCCGCAGGCTCTCGCGACAATAAGATACGCGGTGAGCGGCTAGCTCAACAAATCCGCCAGGAAC
>JBKKAO010000057.1:0-2642 GCA_046714645.1 Burkholderiales bacterium
TTTAGGTAATCGGACAGGGACTGCGTCATGCGCCAATTGCTCGCCCGCCGTGGTAAATCGCGAATGACCAAGCCCGCAGCATGGACTTTGGCCGATTCCATATCCTCCCCATTGATTCCAACGTTCCCAATATGAGGAGAGGTCAGCGTGACGATCTGGCGAGCATAGGACGGGTCCGTCAGGATCTCCTGATAGCCGGTCATCGCCGTGTTGAACACCACTTCGCCCACGCTCGCCACCTCGGCTCCGATGGAAATACCTCGAAACACCGAGCCGTCGGCAAGCGCAAGGAGAGCGGGGGCATGCGTAGTCAAGGCTTCTCGTCAGATCAGAGGGGTCAAAACTCAGGACGTAATAAAACGGGGCGCGTTTGCACGGGCCCCGCTGATTGAGGTGAGATTCTAACCGCCGATGCCTGAGCAGGGCAAGCGGCGCGGGTGGTCTTCTCGAAACGGCCGCAATGAATTCGACTAGCTGATTCGGCTAGCTGCCCTTGATCCTCTTCATCAATGCCGCTGACGTCAGCAATTCGAGTTGCGCCTCTAGTCGAATGACCCGTCCCGTGAGTTCTTCGATTTTCGTTTGCTGGACCTTCATCGCTTCGGATTGGCGGTTCACCTTGTCCTCCAGCTTGATCATGGAACTCAGGGCTCCCCAGATCTTTTCGGTGACGCCCATCAAGCGGCCTTTTTGCTCGTGGCTGCCTTGGCCTCCATCAATGCAATGCGCTCGTTGCTAGCATCGATGAATGCCAGCGCTTCATCGATGCTAGCGCCCGCCCGTTCCGCCGCCGCTTTCGCCGCATCGGCCAGCGCACCCAGTTCGTGCCCGGCTTCCTCCGATTCGTAGGCAAACGCACCGCGGCGCATCAACTCAGAAATAGGTAGATTCAGTTTCTTCGCTTTCGCCACGATGGCCTTCTTATCCTGTGGCGTAGCCTGCACTACGATTCTCTCTATAGCTGGGGGCATGACGCTTCCTTATGTATCAATATGTACATGGACAGGCTATGTCCATCAAGGACACCTGTCAAGCGTACTGCCGGCAGCGTACTGGCGGTAGTGCGGCGGCACCCCTATGGGAACGGAGGTCTCCGGTGATAGCATGCAGCCAGAACAAGCTTGGGTTCCACGACAAGCGAGGAAATCGCGCCACGTGCAATAGAGGGGCTTGCATTGAACTGTCCGAACTGCCGTCACGATAATCCGCCGGGGGCGAAGTTTTGTCGCGAATGCGGGTACCGGCAACCGGCGGGCTGCCCTAGTTGCGGCGCTGCGTACGACTCCAGCCAGAAATTCTGCCTGGAGTGCGGCGCGAAGGTGGGCGCCCCCACACCTTCCCCCGCCTCGAGCGCACCCGCGTCCTACACCCCCAAGCACCTAGCCGAGAAGATCCTGACCTCGCGCTCGGCGCTGGAGGGTGAGCGCAAGCAGGTGACAGTGCTGTTCTGCGACATCGCCAATTCCACCCCGCTGGCCGCTCGCATCGGCGAGGAAACCATGCACGGCCTGTTGAACCGGTTCTTCGGCCTCGCCATGGAAGCGGTGCATCGCTACGAGGGCACCATCAACCAGTTCCTGGGCGATGGCTTCATGGCGCTGTTCGGGGCGCCCGTAGCCCACGAAGATCACGCGCGCCGCGCGGCACTGGCGGCATTGGAAATCCGCCGCACTCTGTCCACGGAGGGTGCGCTGGGCCTGCCCCCAGGGGAGACGTTGAACGTGCGGATGGGGTTGAACACCGGCCCGGTGGTGGTGGGCAGCATCGGCGACAACCTGCGCATGGACTACACGGCCATTGGTGACACCACCAATTTGGCCGCGCGCCTCCAACAAAACGCGGAACCCGGCGCTGTCCTGGTGAGCGATTCCGTGGCGCGTCTGGTGCGCGGCTATGTGACCTTGGAAGCGATCCCGCCCTTGACGGTCAAAGGCAAGGACGAACCCATCCTCGCCCACCGGCTGTTGGCCGCGGGGACGCGCCGCTCCCGGCTGGCGGAAGACCGGGTGTTGAGTCCTTTCGTGGGACGCGAGCGTGAGATCAACGTCTTGCATGAAGCACTGTCCGAAGTGCAGGCCGGACACGGGCAAGTGGTCAGTATCGTGGGCGAACCCGGGGTCGGCAAATCGCGCGTGCTGCACGAGCTTCGCATCGGCTTGAGCGGTCGCAATATCGCCTATTTCGAAGCCTGGTGCCAATCCTTCGGCCAAGCCATGCCCTATCTGCCGATGCAGGATCTGCTGCGTTCGCGCTTTTCCATCGGCGAGGCCGATGACGCCGAACAAGTGCGGCAAAAGATCCAAGCCGACCTGCTGCAGTTCGGCTTGGATCCGAATCGTCACACGCCTTACCTGCTGCAATTGCTGGGCGTCAAAGCGGGCACCGAAGCACTCGCGCAGATGAGCCCGGAAACGATAAAGGCCAGGACATTGGAGATCTTGCTGCAACTGGACCTCTCGCGGGCGCGGCAAGGCACCGTCGTGCTGGCCATCGAAGACCTGCACTGGATCGATAAAAGCTCGGAGGAATTTCTCGCTACCCTGGCCGATAGCCTGAGCGGCGTGCCCATCCTACTGGTGACTACCGCGCGGCCCGGGTATTCACCGCCCTGGTTGGGGAAGAGCTACGCCGCGCAGTTGGCC
>JBKKAO010000058.1:0-4090 GCA_046714645.1 Burkholderiales bacterium
GGCAAGCTCTGCGCACCAGTGTCTAATCGGCCTTCCCCAGCGAGGCTCTCCAGCGTACAACAAAGCACCAGCCCCCTGTTTCTTCCTGCCGCCCGCCCGCCGAAGAGCGGGTCGCTGGGCTCATACCTGTATTGGAATTGACTAGCCGATTAATTAGCCGAAAAGCCGATTAACTAGCCCGTCCAAGGCGCGCACCGGCATCTCTCTCGGTCATCTCTGAGAATCCTTGCACTTTTTCTCTTTTCTTTGGCCATACCCATATAGCATAATCAAAGGTTTAGGGCTTCGATCCTATTTCTCCCCATACGTCTTCTTGATATGAATAAGCTCTGGCTCATTTTCGCTCAGTGCGTCACGGTGGCCTTGGCGCTCTTGCTGGTGGTTACCACTCTGCGACCCGACCTCCTACCCCTGCGGGCGGCTGCGCACACCAACAACGTCGTGACCATCCGCGAAAGCAGCACTACGCCCGCCTCTCTGGTTCCCGCATCCCTTCCGACCTCCTATCATAGCGGGGTTCGAGCCGCAGTCCCCTCGGTGGTCAATATTTTCACCAGCAAGGAGATGCGGCGTCAGAGGCACCCCCTCATGGACGACCCCTTGTTCCGGCGCTTCTTCGGTGAACCGGAAAGCGACGCCCAGCGCGCATCGAGCCTAGGATCGGGGGTCATAGTGGGGGTGGAAGGTTACGTGATCACCAATAACCACGTCGTGGAAGCTGCCGACGAAATTCAGGTGGCGCTAAACGACGGACGCCAGGCCCAGGCAAGGGTGGTCGGCGTAGATCCGGAAAGTGATCTCGCGGTTCTCAAGATCAATCTCGCCGGATTGCCTGTGGTCACCTTTGCGCAATCGGACAAACTTCAGGTGGGCGACGTCGTACTTGCCATTGGCAATCCTTTTGGCGTGGGGCAAACGGTCACCATGGGAATCGTCAGCGCTTTAGGACGTACTCACCTGGGCATCAACACCTTCGAGAACTTCATTCAGACCGATGCCGCCATCAATCCCGGTAATTCCGGCGGCGCGCTCATCGACACCTCTGGGCATCTTGTAGGGATCAATACCGCCATCTACTCGCGCACCGGCGGATCCATGGGAATCGGCTTCGCCATTCCCGTGAGTCTGGCACGCCAGGTGATGGAGCAGATCATCCAGACGGGAACGGTCACCCGCGGCTGGATCGGCGTCGGCGTGCAAGACCTGAATTCGGAGCTGGCGGAATCTTTCCAACTCCCGGATACCAAGGGCGTCTTGATTGCGAGCGTAATGCCTGGCAGTCCCGCCGCAAAATCGGGAATTCGGCCCGGGGACGTATTACTCGCCGTGGATGGGAAATCGCTCTCGGATAGCTCGGTGATGCTCAACGTTATCGCGGCGGTTCCACCGGGTAAGGCGGCTTCCGTGAAGCTACTAAGGCAGGGGAAGCCTGTAGAACTCAAGGTGCTGGTTGGGAAAAGACCGGCACCTCAACTTCGCGGCGAGGACGAATAGCAGCCAAACCGCGTCTTGCCGTGAAGGCTATTCCTGAAACTCCGTGCGCGCGGCGGCGGATCGTACCAATAGAGACGCCACGATGATCCCGGCTTCATACAGTATGCACAGTGGGATTGCCAAGAGAAGTTGCGATACCACATCTGGTGGCGTGACCACCGCTGCGATGATAAAGGCGCCGACGATGACGTAAGGACGAATCTCCCTTAGCTTCTCGACGGTCACAAAACCGATCTTTACCAGCACAATCACCGCTATGGGGACTTCGAAGGTGACGCCAAAGGCCAAGAACATGGTGATCACGAAACTCAGATAGTTCTCGATATCCGGTGCAACGGTGATGCTTTTCGGAGCAAAGGAATAGACAAACTTAAATACCGTGTTGAAGACGAAGAAGTAACAAAAAGCCATTCCTGCATAGAAAAGCAAGGTGCTCGCAATGACCAAGGGGAACACAAGTTTCTTCTCGTGAGTGTAAAGCCCGGGCGCAACGAAGGCCCAAGCTTGATACAAGATGTAGGGCAGCGCGATCATGAACGCCACCAGCAGGGCCACCTTGATCGGCACCAGGAAGGGGGTGACCACGCCCGTAGCAATCATCTTGGTGCCCTCTGGCAGCGCCTTCATCATCGGAAACGCCAAAAGATCGTAGAGGTCCGAGGCCCAGAAGGCAATGCAGAGGAATACGAAGAGCAGCGCGATCAATGCACGAACAAGCCGGTTTCGCAATTCGATCAAATGGGAAAAGAACGACTCGCCGTCGAATTCACTCACGGTGTTGCGCTATGCACTAGATGGATTGGTTTGGAAACGGTTACGCTTTGCGGCTGTCCGCGGCGGCGGATGTATCGAGCCCAAGTTCTAACTGAGCGGATGGCGTTTCCGCGGAAATGGCTCCAGCATCAGCAGCGGCAACATCCGAGGATGCTTGCTGAAAGGGCCAACCCGACATGAGATTGACGCCTGAAACCGTTTGTTGAAGAGCTTCTCCCGCTTTTTTGATCTCCTCGCCCGCGCCCGCAAGATCTTTCTGCGTCTCGCCAAAGGTTGCGGTGACCGAGCTTTCTATCCCTTTCGCCACCGATTCGACTTCGGTTTGAATCTTCTTCAGATCGGCAATATCCATCTCGCGGCTAATGTCAGTCTTTACCTGCGACACATAGCGTTGAAACCGCCCTAGCAGGTGTCCCGCGGTTCGCGCGACCCGGGGCAGGCGCTCGGGTCCAATCACGACCAGCGCGACCACCCCGATCACAGCCAGCTCCGAGAATCCGATATCGAACATGGCGGCGGAAGAAATTAGGCCTTGGAGCGCTCTTTGATCTCGCCTTCGATGGTTTGACCGGTGCCACCCTCTTCGATCTTGGCTTGTTGAGTTTTATCTTCTTCGGTCTTCATTCCGTCCTTGAATCCTTTGACCGCGCCACCCAAGTCCGAGCCGATATTGCGTAGCTTCTTCGTTCCGAAAATCAAAAGTACGACTACCAGTACGATCAACCAATGCCAAATACTAAATGAACCCATCGCTATTCTCCTTCGAATACATCGTCAAACCGCAACGCTAGAGCCCTAATGCGAGCTCTTGGCACGGTAGATCATCGCCGGCAAGGGCTCTTTGCCACCCAACACATGTAGATGGACATGATCCACTTCCTGGCGTCCCACCCTCCCTGTATTAACGATCAAACGAAATCCATCGTCTGATCCTTGCTCCTTCGCCAGCTTGGGGGCCAAGCACATCATTCGACCCAGCAAGCCGCCATGACGTTCCTCCACGGCCGCAAGGGATTCTACGTGCTCCTTAGGGATCACGAGAAAATGTACCGGCGCAACCGGGTGAATATCGTGAAACGCCAGTAAGGCATCGTCCTCGTAGACTTTCCGGCTGGGGATTTCACCGCGAACAATCTTGCAAAAGATACAACTATCCATGCTGAGCTTCCCCGCAAGTGATAAAGGCGGTGCCACTGGTATTGCGCAGAACTAGCTCCTAGGCGCCAGGGGCTTGCTTGCGTGCAGCCTTCTCGTTGATTCCCGAGATTCCCTCTCTGCGATGCAGCTCGGCCAACACGTCATCCGGTGCTAACCCGTGGTATGCCAGCAAAACCATGCTGTGAAACCAGAGATCGGCCACCTCACGAACGATATGGAGTTTATCACCGTCTTTAGCCGCCAGAAGGGTTTCGGCACTCTCTTCCCCAATCTTCTTGAGAATCGCATCGTGGCCCTTGCTAAAGAGCTTCGCCACATAGGAAGTGGATGGATCGGCTTGCTTGCGCGCCTCGATCGCCTGGGCAAGCCGAAACAAAATGGTTTGATCGATCATAGTGGCGTCCCTTTTCAAGAACCATAGATCTTCTCCGGGGCATTGATCTGCGGATCCGCTACGATCCATTCCCCCTCATTGAGTTCGCGAAAGAAACAACTTTCCCGGCCCGTGTGACAAGCGATGCCGCCCGTTTGCTCCACACGGATCAAGAGTACATCGCCGTCGCAATCGAGCCGAATTCCCTTTACCTTCTGGAAATGTCCGGACTCCTCCCCTTTTCTCCAAAGCCGGTTCCGGGATCTCGACCAATAGACCGCCTCTCCGGAT
>JBKKAO010000059.1:0-6240 GCA_046714645.1 Burkholderiales bacterium
CCCATATCGAGAACAAAAATCTCACCGCCTTCTCCCATGGCGCCCGCCTGCAGTACCAACTGCGCCGCTTCCGGAATAGACATGAAATAGCGGGTCACCTCGGGATGGGTCACCGTAACGGGACCACCGCGGGCGATCTGCTCCCGGAACTTCGGAATCACGCTGCCGGTGCTACCCAGCACATTGCCAAAGCGCACCATCACGAATTTGGTACCCATTGCCTCCTGAGCCGCTTGGCAGACCATCTCCGCCAGCCGCTTGCTCGCTCCCATCACATTGGTGGGATTCACCGCCTTGTCGGTGGATATCAGCACGAACTTCTCTATGCCATAACGTTTCGCCGCCCCCGCCATCACCCAGGTGGATAGCACGTTATTACGCACGCCTTGCCAAGCATTGTGTTCCTCCATGAGCGGCACATGCTTGTAAGCGGCCGCGTGAAACACGATCTGGGGTTGATGCTCGCGAAATACCTGGGCTACGCGCATCGCGTCCTTCGCATCCCCCACGGCGCATACCAGGGGGATGTCTGGAAAACGCTGATGAAACTCTTGCTCGATCGAATACAGCGCGTACTCGGAAAGCTCCAGGAGGATCAGTTTTTTCGGCTGGAAGCGCACGATCTGCCGGCAAAGCTCGCTGCAGATGGACCCGCCTGCCCCGGTGACCATGACGACCCTAGACGACAGCAAGGGACGCAGCTTCTCGTTATCCAGCACTACCGGATCGCGCCCAAGCAGATCGTCGAGATCCACTTGGCGTATTTGAGATAAGGTGACTTTTCCGGAAACCAACTCGTCTAGCGAGGGTACCGTCAACAAACTCAGCCCTGCTTGGGTGCAGCGATCGACCACTTTGCGCCGAACCGCATGGGCCACCGATGGCATGGCGAGAATGACATGGGTCACGCCCCGGTCTTGGGCGGCTTCCTGGACTTGATCGGTCCCACCCAGCACGCGTATTCCGTGGATGAGGCGGCCGTGCTTCCTTTGGTCATCATCGAGAACACCCACTACCCGCCAATCCCGTTTCAAGAGCAGTTCACGCAGCAAGCGCTCGGCGCCATCGTCCGCACCCACCACGAGCACGGGCTTGGCATCGGAGAACACCGGTCCCAACGAGTGGCCCTCCTTGAGGGTGCGATAGAGCATCCGGCTGCCTCCCATGATTACACTCAGAAGGAGCGGGTACATGACGATGACCGACCGCGGCACGCCCGGTAGCCTGAACATGACCACCGCCACGACCACCACCACCCCGCCAAGGCCAGCGGAAAGAAGAATGCGGCGCAGGTCCACCAGGCTGGCGTAGCGCCATAGCCCGCGATACATCCCGGCGAGAAAAAAAATCAGCGCTTGAACAGGGACCAGCCAAACCAGGTCACGCCACATGCTTTGGGCAAACTCGGCAGGCAACTCAAAATTGAACCGCAGCAAGTATCCGAGCACCCAACTCACCGCTGCGGCGGCGGCATCATGCCCAAGGGCGAGCGCGTTACGCCAGTTGGGGCGGAGGTAAGTCTTGGTGTTCAAGCGCGGTCCAGCGACACGTGTCTATGCCAGGCGCGGTCGATCGCAAGGCCCAGCAACAGGTACGTCACCGCGGTAGCCATTAGGGCGGTTGACATGGAAACCTGGCCTGCCAGAGCCAGCAGACCGAGCGAACCGGTGGCCAGCATCACCATATAGGCGGCGATGGCGGTCTTGCGATGGCTCCACCCAAGCCGAATAAGACGCTGGTAGTAATGGTCGCGATGTGCCTGCCAGAATCGTTCTCCCCGTAGCAGCCGCCGGCAAAGCGTTGCGGTGGCATCCACGATAAAGGGCGAGAATACCAACAATGGGAACCAAAGGCTCCAGTGCCCACGCTGCCAACCGAGAACGCCCAGCGCAGCCGCCAGGAAGCCCAGCGGTATAGAGCCGGCATCGCCCAGAAAAATCTTCGATGGCGAAAAATTGAACCGCAGAAACGCGATAGAGGCGCCCACCACACAGGCGCAAAACCAAGCCATCGTGCTGTCGTCCGCCAGCCCTGCGCCCAGCGCATAGAAGCTAAATCCCAGTATGGCCATGCCGCCCGCGAGACCGTCCGAGCCATCCATAAAGTTGTAAAGATTGGTCATCCAGCCTAGGGCGATTACCAAGAGCGCTAACGTAAGGGGACTCGCCCCCGAAACCGAGAGCACCACAAAGGCGGTGGCCACCACAAGATGCGAGGCCAAGCGAACAGTCTGAGGCAGGCCCCGCCAGTCATCGACGAGCGATACACCGGCGAGCACGACCACGCAGACGAGCACCAAGCCAAACTCCGCGATCCAAACCGTACCGGCAAGCAGCCCGAGCAGAAGAGCGATTCCGCCGGTACGCGGCATCGGATCGCAATGCAGCGAACGTTCGTTGGGATGATCGAGAAAGCGCAAGGGCGTTCGCGGTGAAAGCAAAAGCCGCAGGAGCGTGTAGCTAGCCAACGTTGAGATCAGCGGGAACAGGTTGTACGCCGAGAAGGAAGACCATGAGTGCCACTGCATTGGATATCCGTAATCTCTCACGGCGAGGGAATGCCGGTGGATTATCGCGGCCTAGGGCGTACGGGTCAAACTTACGTACCAGCGGACTGCCGGGAGTAAATGATTTGTCCGGTTTTTAGCAAGTAATCTGTCCGGTTTATGGAGCAATGCAAGACGCTCCCATGAGCCGGACTCGCTACCGGAGAACCGGAAGATGAGATTCCCGAGGCGATCAGGGAATCTAGTTCGTTGAATTCTTCGAAGGTGAGGATGGCGATGTGCACGGTGGAGTTCTAATGCAGTCTAGGTTTCTTTAGAAACTCGCTGCGGTCCGCCGAAGTGATCCGAACTTGCATCACCGCGCCGCGGCGAATGATGGTCATAGGGATCTCCACGCCAGCTCTGCCCAGCCGCCAGATCTTGCGGAACAAGTCGGCGAGTCCGAGGACCTTTTGCCCTGCCACCGCGGCAATGAGGTCACCGGAACGAAGCCCTGCCCGATCGGCGGGTCCGCCTGTGGCCAATCCGCCTATGCCCAACTTGCCTTCGGTATCCACGAGATACACGCCGAGCCAAGGCCGTGCTGGGCGGTTGGCTTGTCCCCGGCGAAGCAAGTCATCCAAAATGGGTTCCAGCAAGTCCACCGGCACGAACATGTTGCCTTGGGTGGTGTCTTCATCGACTTTCTCTTGCACAAGCAAGGAACCGATACCCAGCAACCGGCCGTCTTCGCCTAGGAGCGCGGTTCCGCCCCACTGAGGATGGGCCGGCGCGGTGAAAATGGCTTCGTCTATCAAATATTCCCAGTAGCCGGCGAACTCGCGCTTGGCGATTACCTTAGCCTTAAGCGCATGTTCTCGTCCGCCCTGGCCAATGATTACCACGTTGGAGCCAACATTGCATTGGGTGGCTGAGCCACGCTGTACCGCGGGGACATTCAGACGGCCAAGTGCCTGCACCAGGCCAAACCCCGTAGCGAAATCGTAGGCAATGGGATGCCCTTGTACCGCGGTCCCATGGTTAGTGGTGAGCCAGAGCGTTTCCGCCTCGGTGATGAGGTAGCCGATAGTAAGGATCAGGCCATCCTCTCGAATTACCACGCCGTTGCCGACACGCTCCGTGCCGAGAATGGATGCGGTGAAGGCGTCCTCGGGAATCTCCGAGCGGATCATTACGGCGCTGGCGAGGGTGGACTCAAAATCGAATTCGAGTTCCTTCGGATTTGGTTGAAGGTTCTCGGGAAAAGCCCATTGAGTTGTTTTGATCATGAGTGTGTGCGATGAGTGTTCTGAGTTCAACTCGCATCATACCGGGATAGCGTCGGGTATCCTTGCGCATTGAAACAGAAGAACGTCTCTGTGAGTAGATCTTCGGAAGTTGATTCTCCCTACGCCTGGGCACGGCTTATCGTGTCCGTGCTGCTGACGACCATGGGTAGCTCGGGCATGTTCATCGTGAGCGTCGCCTTGCCGCAGGTACAAGCGGAGTTTGGCGTTACACGCTCGGAGGCATCGCTACCTTACACGGTGACCATGATCGGGCTGGGCTTGGGCAGCATCGTCATGGGGCGAATCTCCGACCGCATCGGCATCATGTGGCCGGTGCTCTTTGGCGCGGTATGTCTTTCCCTGGGTTACATCCTGGCGAGCAAGGCGGGCAGCCTGGGCCACTACACCGCCACCTACGGCGTGCTGATAGGCTTGCTGGGTAGTTCCTCCACCTTCGGTCCGCTCATCGCCGATACTTCTCTGTGGTTCTCGCGCCGCCGCGGTGTCGCGGTGGGCATCTGCGCCAGCGGCAACTATTTGGCGGGCGCATTGTGGCCCACCCTCGCGCAGCACTTTTTTCAAACCGTGGGCTGGCGGCAGACCTTCTTCGGCATCGGCTGTTTTTGTCTCGCGGTCATGCTGCCTCTTGCCTTGCTTTTGCGACGCCGCCCCGCAGCGCAATCCGCCAGCCTTCCGGGCAGTCTTTCGACGGGCGCGCGGTCCCTAGGACTCTCGCCCAACGCCTTGCAAACCCTGCTATGTATCGCCGGTGTGGCCTGCTGTGTGGCCATGTCCATGCCCCAGGTTCACATCGTGGCTTACTGCGGCGATCTGGGCTACGGCCCCGCGCGCGGGGCGCAGATGCTGTCCATGATGCTGGGCTTTGGCATCGTGAGCCGCATCACTTTCGGGTGGATTTCCGACCGTATCGGCGGGGTGCGCACGCTGATCATCGGATCGGCCTTGCAAGGACTCGCCTTGTTGATGTTCATTCCCTTCGATGGACTGGTTTCGCTGTACGTCATCTCGGCCATGTTCGGCCTGTTTCAAGGCGGCATCGTGCCCTCCTACGCCATCATCGTGCGAGAGAATTTCTCGCCCAAGGAGGCGGGCGTGCGCGTGACCATGGTGCTCACCGCCACCATGTTCGGCATGGCCTTGGGTGGATGGCTCACAGGCGCCATATTCGACCTCACGGGCTCGTACAATGCGGCATTCATGAACGGCATCGCTTGGAATGCCCTCAACCTCGTTATCGCGACCTGGCTGCTGCGGCGTTCCATGCGGCGGCTAGCCGCCGCGTAAACTCAAGCAGGGAGGAGACCCATGAGCACCACTACCATAACCACCGACGACGGCGTGAGTCTTTACCTTGAGGAGACCGGCGCCGGCACGCCCATCGTCTTCGTGCACGAGTTCGCCGGCGATGTCCGCAGTTGGGAGCCGCAAGTGCGGCATTTTTCGCGGCGCTATCGTTGCATCGCCTATAACGCGCGCGGTTATCCGCCCTCGGAGGTGCCCGAGGATGCCAATCGCTACGCACAGGCACGGCAGCGAGACGACATTTTGAGCGTGATGAACGCGCTCAAGATCGAGCGCGCGCACATCGTAGGCCTGTCCATGGGTGCCTTCGCCACGCTGCATTTCGGCATGGCCTATTCCCCGCGCGCCCTGTCCCTCGTGGTGGCGGGCTGCGGTTACGGCGCGCATCCTTCGGAGCACGCGCAGTTTCAGGAAACCGCGAAGAACAACGCCAAGATCATGGTGGAGAAGGGCATGCCTTACTTCGCCTCCACCTACGGTCACGGCCCGGGGCGGTTGCAATTTCGCGATAAGGATCCGCGCGGTTTTGCCGAGTTCATCCAACACTTCGGCGAACATTCCTCCAAGGGTTCCTCCCTGACCATGCTGGGCTACCAGGGCCGCCGGCCTTCGCTCTACAGCTTGACCGAAGACATGGCCAAGATCAGCGCGCCCCTGCTAGTCGTGGCCGGTGACGAAGACGATCCGACCTTGGAGCCTGGGCTGCTCATGAAGCGCACTATTCGCACCTGCGGGCTGGCGGTCTTGCCGAAGAGCGGCCATGTGCTGAACATCGAAGAACCTGCGCTCTTCAACCGGATCGTGGAGGACTTCTTCCACCAGGTCGAGAACGGGCGCTGGGTCAACCGGAGCTAAGGCGATGGAATTTTCGGAAGCACTCTCCCATCTTCGCGTCATTGACTTGACGCGCGTGCGCGCCGGCCCCAGTTGCGTGAAGCAATTCGCCGACTGGGGGGCGGATGTCATCAAGGTCGAGATGCCCGGCGAAGACGACGATGGATTCGGTAATCGCGCCGGATCGGATTTCCAGAATCTTCACCGCAACAAACGTTCGATCACGCTCAACCTCAAAGATCCGCGCGGCGTGGAGATCTTGAAGAAGCTCGTGCGCAAAGCCGACATCTTGGTGGAGAACTACCGCCC
>JBKKAO010000060.1:0-4288 GCA_046714645.1 Burkholderiales bacterium
GCGGTTGCAAGGGCAATCTGGCATAGAATCCAGACCTCTTAGGCACGCGAGGAGACTCATCATGACCCGGTTTGGTATTGGACAAGCGATCACCCGCCGCGAAGATCAACGGCTACTAACGGGCACGGGCCAGTACGTGGATGACATGTCCATGCCCAACGAGGCCCACGCGGTTTTCGTGCGTTCGCCTCACGCCCATGCACGCATCAAGTCCGTGGACACCACTGCGGCGAAGAAGATGCCGGGCGTCGTGGCAGTGATTAGCGCTGCGGAAATGCAAGCCGGTGGCGTGGGCGCTTTCCCCACCGTTCCGCCCGAGGGCACCCTCAAGCGTGCCGATGGCAAGAACATGTGTTCGGCGCCCTACTACCCCATGGCCAAGGATGAAGTTCGCTTCATCGGCGAGGCGCTGGCCGTGGTGATCGCAGAGACCCGCCGTCAAGCCGAGGACGCCGCCGAGCAAGTGATGGTGGACTACGAGGAATTGCCCGTCACTGTGACCATCGAAGATGCCATGAAGCCCGGCGCTCCGCTGGTGTGGAAGGACGCCCCCGGCAACATCGCCGCACAGACCGAATTCGGCAAGAAGGCGGACTGTGATGCCGCCTTCGCCAAAGCGAAGCACATAACCAAGGTCGATGTCATCAACCAGCGCCTGGTGCCCGTGAGCCTGGAGCCACGCGGCACCATCGCCGAATTCGACAAAGCCAGCGGGCGAATCACCTTGTGGACTAGCTGCCAGAATCCGGCGGGATTGCGAGATACCTTGGCGGACGCCATCTTGAAAATGCCCAAGGACAAGATCCGCGTGCGCGTGGGCGATGTGGGCGGGGGCTTCGGCATGAAGACCATGCTCTACGCCGAAGACGCCGTTTGCGCCTACGCGGCGAAGACAACTGGCCGGCCGGTGCATTGGCGCGCGACGCGCGCGGAGGAGTTTCTCACCGGCACCCACGGGCGCGATCAGGTCAACCACGCCGAGCTGGCCTTGGATGCGCAGGGAAAGATCCTGGGCATGCGCATCAACATCCTCGGCAACGTGGGCGCCTACGTGTGCACGCCGGGGGCGGTCATCATCGTCGCGATTGGGCCGAAAGTCATCACGGGCGTCTATCACATTCCCGCTTTGCACCTACTTGCGACCGCCGTGCTCACCCATACCAACCTGGTGTCCGCTTACCGGGGCGCGGGCCGCCCCGAAGCCATCTATCTGATGGAGCGATTGATGGATACAGCGGCTGCGGAATTAAAAATGGATCCTTCGGAACTGCGCCGCCGCAACCTGATTCAGCCCACGCAAATGCCTTACACCACGCAGATGGGCGAGACCTTCGATAGCGGCAACTTTCCGCACATGCTCAATCGCATCCTCGAAGCTTCGGATTGGAAGGGTTACGCCAAGCGGCGCGAAGAATCCAAGGCGCGCGGCCAATTGCGCGGGCGCGCACTCTCCACCTTCCTGGAGTGGACCGGCGTGGTGCACGAGGAAACCATCGACATGCACGTGGAAGCCGACGGCCGCGTGCTGGTCTACACCGCCATGCAGGCCATGGGGCAGGGCATCGAGACCAGCTACGTCCAGATCGTCGCCGAAACGCTCAGCGTGGATCCTGAGCGCATCCACATCGTGCAAGGCGACAGCGACATCGCGAACGGAATCGGCAGCATGGGCAGCCGCTCGCTCTACATCGGCGGATCGGCCATGATGACCGCCTCCAACGACACCATCGAGAAAGGCAAGCAGTTGGCCACCGAAGCCTTGGAGGCCTCGGGCGGCGATATCAGCTACAAGGACGGCCGCTTCACGGTGAAGGGCACCGATCACGGCGTCAGCTTGTTCGAGCTGGCGGGCAAGCAAGCCGATAAGCGCATCAAGGTCAACACCACGCAAAAAGTCAGCGGGCCGTCCTGGCCCAACAGCGCCCACGTATGCGAGGTGGAGGTCGATCCGGAAACCGGCGCCACCAAGATCGTGCGCTATACCACCATGGACGACGTGGGCCGCGTGGTGAACCCGATGATCGTCGCGGGCCAAGTGCACGGCGGCATCGCGCAAGCCGCCGGCCAGGCATTGCTGGAAGACACGCGCTACGATCCGGAGTCCGGGCAGCTTCTAACGGGCTCTATGCTCGATTACTGCATGCCGCGTGCGGACGATTTGCCCAACTTCGATACGCACACCGACGAATCCACACCGTGCAAGATCAATCCGCTGGGCGCCAAGGGAGTGGGCGAGTTGGGTACCGTGGGCGGTACGCCGACTGTGATTAACGCGCTCATCGACGCCCTGCGCCCGCTGGGCGTGAACCACATCGAGATGCCCGCGACGGCGGAACGGGTGTGGCAGGCCATGCGGCAGGCGAAGGTGAACTGGTCCCGAAATACTGGACGCCATGAGGTTTAGGATTTGGGCGTTATGGAGGGGCATATGAAGCAAGCAACAACGAAGTACATCTCTCGCCGCCCCTCCTTTGCTTAGGAGAGCACCAACAAGCTCGTTGAGATTCGAGTCGATGCTAACCACTCAAGCGACTCGCCAAGGAGGGACCACCCCTTCATCAGATTTCCCAAGACACTCACCGCAAATTATCCAAGAGCGCCTTCGCGTCTTTCAAGTCCTTGGTATCGAACCCTTCGGTGAACCAAGCGTAGACCGGTGCGAGCAGTTCGCGAGCCTCTGCGATCTTGCCCTGGCTCTGCCACATTTTCGCGAGACTCGTCGAGGTGCGCAACTCCCAGGACTTCGCCTGCTGCTGGCGCGCCCAGTCGAGTGAGGCGAGGTAGTTCTGTTGGGCGCCTTGCACATCGCCCTTGAGCGAGAGCATCCAGCCTTTGAGCCGCAGCACCTCCGCCAGGTGCGAGCGTTCCTCCCATCCCGGTCGCGCAATTTGGGTAAGACTGTCTTCGATCAAACTCAATCCGCTGTCGAGATCGCCGCTGAGCGCCAAACCTTCGGCCAGGGTCGCTCGAAGGTAAGGCATCCAAAGCAGTGCGCCACCCGCGTTCCACCTTTCCATTGCACCCCGCAGATGGGGAATGCCCTCCGCGAGGCGCCCTGCCCGCAGCCAGGCGAGACCCTTGAACATCTGCGCCACCAAGTCCGAGATAAAGGGCAGACCGTGCGCTCGGCCCAGCCGCTCAGCCTCCTCGGCGCGCGCTAGAAGAAGCTCGGGTTCGCAGCAATAATCCCAAACCTGGCCGCCCAGGGTGAGCGCAAAGCCGAGGATTAAGGGGTGGCCCCGCCGGCGAGCATGTGCATCCTTGGCATTGCTCACCTGCACGGCGCGATCCGGATAGCCGAGCATCCAGGTCCCAAGGGAGACGTAGATGCCGACAGCCGTCTTTGGGTCGGTGTTCATGATGTCCGCGAGGTGGCGGTGCTTCTCCTCGCTGTACAGCGCCAGCACCCGGTCTCCATGCTCGCGTGACTGGTTGAAATCTCCCCGCCAAAAGTAGGTGACGCATGCCCCCCTGTGCCCCTCGATCAACAAATCCAAATCGCCGCTGGCTTCTGCAGAAGCCAGAATTTCATTCACCCAGGCTAGGGCTTCAGCGACGCGCCCCTGGGTCTGCACGCTAGCCCACAGTCCGTGGTAGATCGGTACTAACGCCTCGTGTCGGCTAAGGGACTTGGCCAACCCGAGCGCCGGGTGGAAGCTGCTCCACACCTCAGGCGCTGCCCAGCCTTTGAGCCATAGCCAGGCCGTGCCGAGCAGAGTGCGCAGGTCCAGTTCGCTCGCATCGCGCTCCGGTGACTTGGGAAGCGTGCCGATCAGCTCCATGCCTTTGTTCAGGTGTGAGATGGCTTCGTTGAGCGCCAGGTGTTTCAACGCCAGCTGCCCCGCCTTTTGCCAATAGCCGATCGCGGGTTCGGTTTCGCCCGCCGCCGTCAGATGATGCGCGAGCAGCTCCGGTTCGATGTCTTTGATCGCAGGGAAGTGTTCTTCGAGCACGCGCGCGATCTTGGCGTGCAACACCTGGCGCCGAGTCTTGAGCAGCGAATCGTAGGCTGCGTCTTGCACCAGGGCGTGCTTGAAGGTGTAAGTGGCATCGGGTGGGTTGCCGCGCCGGAATGCCAACCCCGACTCGGTCAACTGCTTGAGCGCGCGGTCGAGCTCGGTCTGGGTGTGGGGTGCCACCGCTGCAACCAACTCGTAGCTGAACTCCCGCCCGATCGCCGCGCCGATCTGCGCGATTTCTTTCGCTGCTGGAACGCGATCCAGCCGCGCCATCAGCGAGTCTCTCAAGGTTGCTGGGATGGTGATGCTTTGGGCGTCGCCCACGTAGT
>JBKKAO010000061.1:0-5533 GCA_046714645.1 Burkholderiales bacterium
AATCATCGCCGGGCAGCATCCGCACCTCGACATGAACACCATCCCCTGGGTGATCTACACCGCGCCCGAGATCGCCTGGGTGGGTAAGACCGAACAACACTTGAAGGCGGACGGCGTGCAATACCGTGCCGGGCAGTTTCCCTTCATCGCCAGCGGGCGGGCGCGTGCGTTGGGCGAGACCGCTGGCTTCGTCAAGATGTTGGCGGATGCCAAAACCGACAAGATTCTAGGGGTGCACATCATCGGCCCCTACGCCTCGGAACTCATTTCCGAAGCCGTAGTGGCCATGGAGTTCGGGGCCAGCAGCGAAGACATTGCCCGCATCGTCCACGCACATCCCACCTTGTCCGAAGCGCTGCACGAAGCCGCGCTTGGGGTGGATAAGCGTACTTTGAATCTTTGATCCTTAAACGAATTCCGTGGCAGCCATCGCCGAGGAGGGCGATGTGAGTCGTGCATCTTTTCGTAACGCCCTAGAACAAGCCGCCGTGGCGCACGGCTATGAACTCGACACTGCTCAATTCGGTGTCGGCACGGCATTCCAGCGCTTGGAAGCGGACTTAAAGCGCCGGCCCTCCAAAGGGCTGTTGAAGCTATTCAGCCGCCGCCCCGCGCCGTCGCGCGGAATTTACTTGTGCGGACCAGTGGGGCGCGGTAAGACTTTCATCATGGACGCCTTCTTCGGCTACGTATCGGAACCGAAGAAACGCCGGCTCCACTTTCATCACTTCATGAAACAGGTGCACGCACAGCTCAAGGCGTTACAAGGCCTGGAAAATCCGCTGCGGCTCGTTGCGCGGCAGGTCGCGAAGGACATCCGGTTGCTGTGCCTGGACGAGTTTCACGTGACCGACATCGGTGATGCCATGATCTTGAGCGGTCTGCTGTCCGGGCTGTTCGACGAAGGCGTGGCGTTGGTGACAACCTCCAATGAGACGCCCGATCAACTCTATAGTCACGGCCTACAGCGCGCTCGTTTCCTGCACGCCATCGAGATCATCAAGACCCATCTCGAGATCGTGCTGCTCGAGGGCCCAGCCGACTACCGTTTGCGGCACTTGCAGAAAGCGGGCGTGTATCACACGCCGCTCAACGAACAGACCGCCGCTGAAATGCGTCTCGCCTTCCTGGAAATTGCCGGTAGTGAAGGTGAAGCCAACGCTGAGATCGAAGTCGAGGAACGCCCGCTCAAGGCAGTACGTACCGGCGATGGAACGGCTTGGTTTACTTTCTCGGAGTTGTGCGAAACACCCCGCGGTACGGCGGATTACATCGAACTGGCGCGCCGCTACCACACCGTGCTGATCGATGGCGTCCCGCGCTTGGGGCTCGACGGGAAGGACGCCATGCGCCGCTTCACCTGGCTGGTGGACGAGTTCTACGATCGTGGCGTGAAGCTGGTGCTCTCCGCCGAGTGTGGGTTGGAGACTTTGTTCGTAAGCCTTGCCGACCTGCAAGGCGTGGCTCGCACGCACAGCCGCTTGATCGAGATGCAGGCGAAGGAGTATTTGGGGCAGGCGCATTTGGCTTGACTGCGATGGTGCAAAGAGCAGCGACATTGTAGGTTGGGTTGAGCGGCGCGAAACCCAACGGTGCGGCCCAATTTCGATGGGATTCGCGGCGCTCATCCCATCCTACGGATTGCGACGATGTGTGCCCTGCCGGGAACGTAGGTTGGGTAGAGCAACGCGAAACCCAACGGCCCTACGCAAGCTCATCCAATAGAGCTTTTGCCTCAATTAAATTGGGGGTATCGGAGCCCTCGGTGAACCAACTGTAGACAGGCGCAAGAAGTCTGCGAGCGTCACTGCGTTTGCCATGAGATTGCCAGAAGCGGGCAAGGTGGGTCGCGGCACGCAGTTCATGGGACTTAGCGCCTTGCCGGCACGCGATTTCGATGGATTCCAAGTAGAGACTCTCCGCCCGGGCGTTCTCAGTGTTCGTTCGAGAAACCAATGCATCGGCCATCATCCTAGAAAGGGGTGCCTCGAATTCTCCCAGGCAGTGGTGACGAACTCTCCCTAGCACTTTCTCGGCAGCTTCCAGCGCGGCATCGAATTTTTTCATGTGCAAATACGCTTCGATAAGGACGGTGTACACACGCAAGGAAGCCTCCAGCGCACCGAGTCCTTCGATGGCGGCAATGATGTCTTGCGCCTGAGTTAGTTCTTGTTGGCCACCACGGCCCAGACCGATCAGCGCGACCGCACGATAGGCTGTTGCAATGGCTATCCAGAAAGGTAATCCTTGCTCTGTGCCAAGCGCGACCAGCGCTTCGGATGCCTGTAGAGCGGCTTCCGGTTCGCGTCGTAATAGATGAGTCAGCGCTAGGGCGTGTAGTGCGAATCCCTGCGTAACAGGGTGCATAATGTTTTGCGCCGCGGCTTTGGCACGAGCGCAACACGCCAGTGCGTAATCCGGATAGCCGAGTGCCCACGTCGTAATAGCGAGCCAGTTTGTACTAAGGACAAGCGGATCCTGGCCGAACTTGAAGGCGTGATTGCCATGTGTTTCGGCGTTGTAGAGGCGAGCCACTTCCTGGATCTCAGTACGAGCCAAGTCAAATTCTCCCAGGCGCAGGGCGCAGGTTCCTCTTGTGGAGTGTGCTTGTACCAGTAAGTCCGAGGACGCCGAATCTTTGGCAACAGTGACACATTTGTCAGCAAAATCCATGGACAACTTTACCTCGGCTCGCACCATATGAAACAAAGCGAGTCCCGACAGCGCACTGAATTTCGCTTCGTTGTCGCTATTATCCTCGCACAACACCTGAGCTCGGGAAAAAGCCTGCAATGACTCCGGCGCTGTCCACCCTTCGAGCGGAATAAACCCATAACCCAACCCGATCTGGCACTGTAGTTCCAACCCGGAGACCTCTTGGGGTGCGGGATGGCTGGCGGCGAGCTCGATGCCGCGCCGAAAATAAGCAATCGCCTCCTTATAGGCAAGTCGTCGCGCCGAGCGCTGTCCCGCCTTCAGCCAATACTCGATAGCTCGTTTAGTCAGTCCGGCTTCCGTAAAGTGATGTGCAAGTATTTCCGGTTGATTGGCCGCCAGTTCTGGAAAATGACTCTCCAGCCGGCCCGCGATGCTGCTGTGGAACTGGGTTCGCCGGCTCTTGAGCAAGGAGCAGTAAGCAGCGTCTTGCACCAACGCATGCTTGAAGGTGTAGGTGGCGTTAGGAGGCACGCCACGAACGAAAATCAGTTCGCTATCGACGAGTTGCCGCAACGCGTCACGCAGCGCAGCATCATCGAGCGGCGACACTGCTGCTACCAGATCATAAGAAAAATCCCGTCCAATGCAGGCCCCAATCTGCGCCACGTCCTTCACCAGCGCCAAGCGATCGAGCCGCGCCATCAAGCTGTCTTGCAAGGAGGAAGGGATGGCAAGCGCCGGTAACGCGCCGATCAATTCGTAGTGGTCTCCGGCATCCTTGAGATAGTTGCCCTCTCGCACGGCCTTGGTGAGTTCTTCGACGAACAAGGGCACGCCGTCGGTCTTGGCGAGAATGAGATCCCGAACTTCGGGTGGGAAGGGTTTGCCGGCGGTGATCTGCGCTATCAAGGCGTTGCCTTGGCGTTTAGACAAGCGATTGAGTGTCAGCGTGGTCACATGGGCTTGAGCTCCCCAATGAGACACGTACTCCGGACGGAAGGTCAATAGCAGGAGCACCTGCGAGCCGCTGATGCGCGGCAAAGTCAGATCCAGTAACTCCTGCGTGGTGGGGTCGATCCAATGGACGTCCTCCACGATCATCAGCACGGGCTGCTCGCGGGCGGCGGCTAAAACGAGATCGATCAGCCCGTCGAGTGTTTTTTCCTTCTGCTTCTCCGGCGATAGATTCAGAGGGGCATGGCGTGCAGTGGGCAGCGACAGCAGTGAAGCAAGCAGCGTCGTTGTCACGCTGTTGGCATGCTTGCCTTCGCCAAGCATCGCTTCGAGTTTGTCGAGTTTCTCATCCGCTGTGTCGTTCCTGCCGAAACCCGCTGCAAATTCCAAATGACCGATAACAGGGTACAGGCTACTATTCCGATGGTAAGGGGAGCACTGAAGACGCATTCGCCGCTGCGGTTCATGGGCGGTGCGCTCGATCAGCGCTCGCGTGATGCGGCTCTTGCCGATGCCGCCCTCTCCAGACAAAAGCGCTACTTGCCCTTCGCCGTCTTTAGCCTGTTGCCAACGGTCGAGCAGTAGCGTCACTTCCGTGTCGCGCCCGACTAGCGGTGTAAGATCTTTGCCGCGACTGGCTTCGAAACGGCCCTCTACTTGAGCCAGGCGGATCACCTGCTTAGCGTGCACAGGCTCCAGGATGCCTTTCAACGCCTGCGGCCCGAGATCCTTCAACTCGAATGCCGAACCAAGAAGCCGGTGGGTGGACGGGCCGATCACGATCTGATCGGGACCTGCCAAGCCCTGTAGCCGCGCGGCGAGATTAGGCGTCTCTCCCACCGCGAGCTTAGGCACCGAGGCGTCCCCGGCACCTGTTTCCCCCACCACTACCGGGCCGGTGGCGACGCCGATGCGCACTTGCAATTTAGAGCCACTTCCTCCCTCCCGGAGAAGGGCTGGGGATGAGGGCGTATCCGCAATGCATATCTGTGACACCGCTCCTACGATCTCCAACGCCGAGCGCACCGCGCGCTCGGCGTCATCCTCATGGGCACGGGGAAACCCGAAGTAGACCATCAGCCCATCGCCTAGATACTGCGCTACGTGGCCCTCGTACCTCTCGATGACGCCTCGGCAGGCTTGCTGGTATTGCTTCATCAACTCGCGCAGCGCTTCGGGGTCAAGCTGCTGTGACAGCGCGGTGGACCCCACCAAGTCGCAGAAGAGAATGGTCAGTTGGCGGCGCTCGGCCTGGCCGGATGCGGCCGCGGGGGGTTCATCGGGGCTGGCGTGCTGCAACGATTGGATCGCGTCCATAAGACGCTTGCGATCCCCGAGCGGCAGGCCGAGATCCTTGAAGTCCTGCTCGGTAAGTTTGGACAAGACGTCGCGGCCGATCTCCTGCTCGGCGAAGGTGGAAACGTACTTACCCAGCCCGTGCTTGGAGAGCCACTGCTGTAGCCAGCCGATCGAGTCCATCGCCATTTGCTCCTGAAAGTATTCCGTGCTCAAGCATACCGCTAAACGAACATACTCGAGTTTCCTTACTTGGCGTCTCGCGCTACCATTGGCGGCGGGAAAGGGCGCTTTCGAGTTTGTAGATCATACCGCCAAGAAAACAGGTGAATACAGCCATGAACGATCCTATGAGAACAGGCCGTCTGTCTAGAGCAGTTTCGCTGCGCCGCCAAGATAGGCTGACGCGTGCATCAATCGCCGGGCGATGGCTACGCCTTGCACTGGCGACAGCATTGCTCGCATCCATTTCCACGGCTTTTGCGCAGAAGCAGAACAAATGGGGTCAAGCAGAACAAATGGGGTCAGCAGAACAAATGGGGTCAGACACGATTTAGAATCTTCATCTCTTGTTTTTCCTCGGTCGCCCCTTGCGTAAGGGCGCAGCGCGGCGCTCGCTCAGGAG
>JBKKAO010000062.1:0-4902 GCA_046714645.1 Burkholderiales bacterium
TGTAGGGCTTAAACCAAGAAAAGGCGAAGGGCCCTTGGCCTTCGCCGAACGCGTCATCGCCGCCAACGGGACATGGCGGGTTCCAGTACAAATCATCACCGGGCACTACATGGCGATCCGCTATGGACGAGAAAACAATGAGCAACGCTTACGCGCTTTCGCTCAATCCGTCAGGCAATTCTCGCCTTAGGGCCTATCGCGAGGGTAAGAACCTCACAGGGTCCACGGGCTGGCCTTGTTTTCTGATTTCGAAATGTAGCCCCACTTGGCCGGGGGATCGTTCTCCCATCTCCGCGATCTTTTGCCCGGAAGCGACCTGCTGGCCTTCCTTGACCAGGATTCGCGAGTTGTGGGCATAGACACTCAAGTACTCATTGCTATGCTTCACGATCACCAACTGCCCATAGGCTTGGATAGCCTTGCCTGCGTAGACTACCTTACCAGAAGCGCTCGCCATCACGGGATCGCCTTGCCGCCCCGCGATGGAGATACCTTTGCTATGGCTTCCGTCAAAGGTACTCGCGATCTCTCCTTGCGCAGGCCATAGCCACTTCGCGGCATCGAAGCTTGCTTCGTTTCCTCCGGCTGTCTCCGGCGCCGGTACTTTTGCGGGGGGTTTGGTAACGCGCTTGTTGGCGATCTCACTTTCCGGCGTTCCCGTATTCGAGGACACATTCCCTCGTTGCAGACGTGCCAGCGCTTCTTCGCTATAGGGGATTTTCACCGCCTTGGGTTCGGTCTTCCATGGAGCCGACTCGGGCAACGGCTCCCCAGGGGGAAGCTCTCCCGCGGCTAATGGCTTGGACTCCACCACCACGGGCTCGCTTTCCGCAATGGCCTCGTGCGCGCCGCGTGGATTTCTCAGCGTCAGTATTTGTCCGACCGTCACTCGATTAGGATCGGAGAGCGCATTCCAGGAGGCTAGCTCTCGATAGTCCAATCCGTAGTCCAGCGCGACGGCGTAGAGCGTATCGCCCTCCTTGACGCGGTAGATTTCCGGTCTCGTGTCCTTGGTGTTCTTGCTAGGCCTGATCGCGGTGGTATCTCGCATCGCCGACTTCGACGGCGCGCTAGGCTCGCTGGCTTCGATCTTGAGATCGGCCACGGGGGCGGTGCGAGGACCTGTTGCACAACCCCAGATGAGATTCAAACAAGCCACTAGGACTAGCCTAAGCATCGTGGTTTCGAACTAGCGTCCTAGGCCAGGTACCAGGGGAACAAAGTGCACCGCCTCCAAGACCGATTGATGCACGCCATGTTCATGACGTTCGATCAGCGTGAGCTGCTGGTCCCGCGGCCCCAGGGGCATAACCAAACGGCCGCCCACCGCAAGTTGATCCAGCAATTGCTCTGGTACATGCGAGGCCGCGGCCGCCATCACGATACCATCGAAGGGTGCGGCCTCGGGCAGCCCGAGATGTCCGTCTCCGTGCTTGACCTTGACGTTGCGGGTGTTGAGATCACGCAAATTGATACGGGTCTTTGATACCAAGGGCAGCAGCCGCTCGATGGTCCACACCTGCTTGGCAAGGCGGGACAACAGCGCCGCTTGATAACCGCAGCCACTTCCGATCTCCAGGACACGCTTCAAGGCACGCCCACCACGGAGGATCTCCAGCATGCGCGCGACAGTATGAGGATTAGAGATGGTTTGGCCGTAGCCGATGGGAAGCGCCAGATCCTCATAGGCGCGGTGGGCTAGCGCTTCATCGACAAAGACGTGACGCGGAATTTCGCTCATGGCACTGAGCACCAACTCGTCCGCCACGCCTTGGTCCCGCAAACGTTCCACCATACGCATCCGCGTGCGGTTTGAGGTCATGCCAACGCCCGCGCTACGAACGTTCATACTCATTCGCGGCGAGAGCTTCGGTTAGAGGGCCAGCCACTGTTTGGTGCCGTCTAGCTGCGGATAGCTGGTGAGATCAATCTGCAAGGGAGTGATGGAGACGTAGCCCTGCGCCACCGCCCAAAAATCAGTGCCCTCGCCCGCGTCTTGCGCATCGCCGGCCGCGCCCACCCAGTACACTGTTTCTCCGCGTGGGTTGCTCGTGCGAATGACAGCTTCCGCTTTGTGGCGTCGGCCAAGCCGCGTCACGCGTATGCCCTTCAAGGAAGACCATGGCAGATCAGGCACGTTCACATTCAACAGTTTGGGCTCCGCCCAAGGTTGAGTTTGATATCGTTTGACCAGATCCAAGGCGACGCGAGCCGCCGTAGCATGGTTGCCCCCAGCCTTGCTGGCAAGCGACACCGCGATAGAAGGAATGCTCAGCAGATAGCCCTCCATCGCCGCCGCGACGGTGCCGGAATATATGGTGTCATCTCCCATGTTGGCGCCGTGATTGATTCCCGAGACCACCATATCCGGGAGTTCGTCTAACAGGCCCGTCACGGCGAGATGAACACAATCCGTCGGCGTGCCGTTGACATAGCGAAATCCGGTACTGGCGCGCCTCACCATGAGAGGCCGGTCCAAGGTCAGCGAGTTGCTCGCCCCGCTGTGATCGCGTTCTGGCGCCACGACGATGACCTCACCCGCCTGGGACAGAGTTTCCGCCAGTGCCAGCAAACCTGGCGCGAAGTACCCATCATCGTTGCTTAGCAGAATTCGCATGTCGCTTGAACTGGTCGGGGCGAGAGGATTTGAACCTCCGACCACTTGCACCCCATGCAAGTACGCTACCAGGCTGCGCTACGCCCCGAATGAAAGAAGTATAGCAGGGTCAAGAGAGAAGAAACTTCCACAACTCAGCGCAAACTTTCCAGAATATCCTTGATCTCTTTTCTCAGCGCCGCGGGACGCAGTTTGCCGGCGCTTGCCACCGCCTTACCGGCTTCCTCCACGCCCTGATTCAAGCGCAACCGGGCACCGCTGATGGTAAATCCCTCTTCGTATAGCAACTGACGGATACGGCGAATGAGCAGCACTTCATGATGTTGGTAGTAACGCCGGTTGCCTCGGCGTTTAACGGGTTTGAGCTGGGTGAACTCTTGTTCCCAGTAGCGCAGCACATGGGGCTTCACCCCACATAGCTCGCTTACTTCGCCGATGGTGAAGTAACGCTTCGCCGGAATGGGGGGAAGATCAGACTTCTTGCTCGAGGGATTCTGGTTCGCGTCCATGGAAGGTCTTCTCTACCATGGCTTTGAGTTTCTGACTAGCGTGGAAGGTCACTACCCGGCGAGCGGAAATCGGGATTTCCTCGCCTGTCTTTGGGTTACGTCCGGGACGCTGTGGTTTATCGCGCAACTGAAAGTTGCCAAATCCCGAGAGCTTGACTTGGTCGCCGGCTTCCAAGGCCTTGCGGACTTCTTCGAAGAAGACCTCCACCATGTCCTTGGCTTCGCGTTTGTTCAGGCCTACCTTCTCAAATAACAGATCAGCCAAATCCGCTTTGGTCAGCGTCATTGTTATTCCTTCCGTCTCATAACATAGGCACCCAAACTAGTCACGCAAGCGCCCGTCGAATTTCTGCCGTATGTGTTCTAGGAGGAACTGGACGGCAATTTCTACTTCGCTATCTGTAAGCGTTTTCTGAGTATCTTGTAATAACACACGGAAAGCAAGACTTTTTTCCCCGGCTTGGACCCCTTTTCCGCGATACAAATCGAAGAGCACGATGTCTTGCACGATACCCTTCCGGTACGCAAAAAGACTCCTCAAAAGATCCCCCGCGACCACCCTTTCCGGAACCACAACGGCCAGATCCCGGGTGACCACCGGGAAGCGAGAGAATTCCTCGAAACGCGGCACGTGACGGTTGCGGATGGGCTCCACATCGATTTCAAACAGTAATGGGGCTTGGGGAAGTTCGTATTTCTGAACCCATTGCGGGTGCAGTTCACCCAAGTATCCAATCCGATTTCCACCGATTCGAATTTCCGCCGACTTGCCGGGATGAAAAACAGCATGCTCGCCCGCAGTGTAGACAATATCCGCATGGCTCAGCAACGCGGCGATGTCGCCCTTCACATCGAAGTAGTCCACGAAATGCGCCGGTACTCCCCACTGTTCGGGCGCGGCGCTCCCGTAGGCGAGGCCGCCAAGGCGCAGCGGTTGGTGATAGGCCGGCCCATCACGCGTGTAACAACGCCCTAATTCGAAGACACGAACCCGCTCCCGCTTACGCTTCAGGTTTTGTTGAAGGCACTCGATCAAACTCCCAAACATCTGCGAGCGCATGGCCTGCAAGTGTGAGGCAATGGGATTGGCGAGTTCGACCGGTTGATCGCATGCGCCGAAATCCTGCTCCCAAGCCTTCGGCACAAAGCTAAAAGTGATGACCTCTTGATAGCCCCTGGCCACTAGCCTTGCTCTGAGATCCGCATCGGAGAAGACCCCTTCCGCCTGGAACGCGACCGCCAACTCAGCCTTCGGTAAGGTAGCCGGGATCGCGTCGTAGCCATGGATTCGCCCGAGCTCTTCGATCAAATCCTCTTCGATCTCGATATCGAAGCGAAAGCTAGGCGGTGTTACATCGTAGCGATCATCCTGCACCGTCCACGACAGCTGTAAACGCTTCAGTATCCGCTCCACTTCTTCGCGCTCAAGTGGAATACCAAGAACGCGCTGCGCGCGCGCCAAGCGCAACGAGACGGGTTTGCGTGCCGGCAATGCCGCGCGCGCCTCCACCACGGGTCCGACCTCCCCTGCGCAGATCTCAACGATGATTTGTGTGAGCCGTTCCAGCGCCTGGCGAGTAGCACCGAAATCCACGCCGCGCTCGAAGCGATGCGCCGCATCGGAGCCGAATCCAAGGCGGCGAGGCCGGCCCGCCACTACCTTGGGCTCGAAGAACGCGGCCTCCAGAAACAAATTGGTCGTGGCAGCGCTCACCGCGCTGTGTAACCCGCCCATCACGCCCGCCAAGGCGACCGGCCCTGAATCGTCGGCGATCA
>JBKKAO010000063.1:0-3637 GCA_046714645.1 Burkholderiales bacterium
CGGCGGAGGTGGCCATCTTCGCCATGGTGGGCTTAGGTTACAACCTGTTATTGGGATACACCGGATTGCTGTCCTTCGGCCATGGACTGTTTTTCGGCGTGGCCGCTTACGCGGTCGCCCTCTCCCAAATACATTGGTTCAAAGACAGCTTGCTACTGCCTTTCTTCTTCGGTCTTCTATTCATCACAGCGCTGGGCACCGCGGTGGGATTTCTCGCGCTACGCCGGCGCGGCGTTTACTTCTCTTTATTGACCCTGGCCTTCACCGCGCTGACCTTTTATATCGTGTTCCGTTGGACCGCCTTCACTGGCGGCGAGAACGGGCTCTCGGGCATCCAGCGCCCGCCGCTGTTTGGAAACAGTATCGAGGAACCGGAACATTTCTACTACCTGGTGGCACTCATCGTCCTGGTGGTGGCCTCCTTGCTATGGCGCCTGGTGCACTCTCCCTTGGGCTCGGTATGGGTGGCCATTCGCGAGAACGAACAGCGCGCGCGCTTCGCGGGTTATCCGGTGCAACACTACAAGCTCATCGCCTTCGTGGTCTCTGTCGCGGTCACTGGACTGGGCGGATGCCTTTTCGCCTATCTCAAACTATTCATCTCCGCCGATCTGGTGCATCCCACCTTCTCAGGCGAGATCCTGATGATGTCCATCTTCGGCGGCATGGGAAACTTTCTCGGGCCTGCTCTGGGGGCATTGGCCTACTTGATGTTTCGCGAAATCGTGTCCGGATACACGGCAACCTGGCAATTCTGGTTTGGCCTGTTGTTCATGGCTTTCATATTGTTTTCTCCCCTCGGATTGATAGGTTTGGGAGCGCGCCTCCTCGCTCCGCTGCGCAAGGAAGAGTCCGCGGCCATGGCCGGGCGAATCATCCCCGCCACGGGTCAAGCCACGCCTTCATTCTTGCGCGAGCATCCTCCGGTGACAGGAAGTCTTATTTCTTGCGACCTGGTGGAAAAGCGCTTTGGTGACTTCGTCGCCGTAGGGGGCGTGAATTTATTCGTCGCGGATCGCAAGCTGCACGCATTGATCGGCCCCAACGGTGCGGGAAAAACCACGCTGTTCAACGTCATCTCCGGCATGTATGCACCCGATCATGGCGCGGTACGGCTCGCTGGCACAACGGTGGGTGGACTGCCCCCCGATGAAGCCACCCGGAGCGGACTGGCACGCTCCTTCCAGATATCCAGTCTGTTTCCCTCGCTCACAGCCTATGAGCACCTTAGGCTCGGCGTGCAAGCGCGAAGCCAAAGGCGCTTTAATCCATTGATCCACACTCGATCGCTGGTAGACGTCGAGGCACAAACCAAGGATCTCATCGAATTCCTCGGACTCCAAGGGATGGAGAACGTTGCGGTCTCCAACCTTTCCTATGGCGGACAAAGGTTAGTGGAGATCGGCGTGGCCTTGGCGGCAAAGCCGCGCGCCCTGTTGCTCGACGAACCGCTGGTTGGACTCGCCGCTGCCGAGCGCGAACGCATCACCCAGCTCATTCGAGGCTTGAGCGAACACATGGGTGTGCTGATGGTGGAACACGATATAGACCGCGTGTTCGCCATCGCCGATCAAATCACCGTCATGAACGAAGGCAAGGTGCTGGTCGAAGGCGATGCGCAGAGGGTTCGCTCCCATCCGGAGGTGCAGCGTGTTTATATCGGAGGCGGGCAACAGGCTTTGGCGCGCAGCCGGCCCGCCAGTAGTTCGTCCGCATCACCCATCCTCACGCTGGCAGGGATAAATACCTACTACGGCAAGAGCCACATCTTGCACGATGTGTCCTTCGATGTCTGTCAAGGCGAGGTGGTGGCGCTGCTGGGCCGCAACGGCGCGGGCAAGACCTCCACGTTCAAGAGCATTCTGGGTCTGGCCCCACCTGAAACGGGAACGATCACCTTTAATGGCCACATCATATCGGGCCTGGAAACAGAGCAGATCGCCCGGCTCGGTATCGGAATCGTTCCTCAGGGCAGGCGTTTGTTCGCAGGGCTCACCGTGGAAGAAAACCTGAGATTGGGCGGGCTCTCCCGGCAAGGGGGCAGCGGCGTGAGCTGGGATCGCAACCGTGTTTACAGCTTCTTTCCCCGCGTGCGCGAACGCCTGCACGCCAAGGCCGACCAACTCTCCGGCGGCGAACAACAAATGGTTGCCATCGCACGCGCGCTTTCTGGCCAGGTCAAACTCCTGCTATTGGACGAGCCCTTCGAGGGCTTAAGCCCTACCATGGTCGAAGAGGTGTTTAAATCCATCGAGCAATTGAGCCACGAGGTGGCGATTCTAATCATCGAGCATCATTTGGACACGGTATTGTCGTTGGCCGATCGTGCGGTAATCTTGGATCGCGGAAGAGTCTCCTACACCGGGTCAGCCCAGCCATTGCTGACGGACTTGGAATTCCGCAAGCGAACGTTGTGGCTCTAATTCTGCAAAGGCATTTCACCGCGAAGAACCGCGAAGGAAAACAAACACCTCTCGGGGCGAACGGAATTTTCCGTACTAACCAAACCAATGAGGCTCACGAAGAGCCGTTCGCCCCGAGCGGACGGCGGTCTGCGCAAGCCACTGAGGAATTTCGATGAAGCCTATAGCGGCACTTCGGTTGATCGTAGGCCTTGCGGTAGCGTTCATGGCGGCACCGGCGTCATGGGCGCAAACCAAGACCGCCCATGTCGGGTACCTGGCTCTGGGCGGGGGCGGGGACGAGAAGCGCATTGCCCGAATGAAGCAAATCCTGGCTGAGAAGGGATGGATTCAAGGTAAGAATCTCATGGTGGAAGTTCGCTATGCGAGCGGAGAGCCGCCGCAATACACGGAGGCCGCGGAGGAGCTGGCTGCCCTCAAGCTCGACTTCATCTTCGCCTCGGGGACTCCGGCATTGCGGGCGCAATTCGCCGCCACCCGCACTATTCCGATTGTTACGTCGGATTTTTCTTCCGATCCATTGGCCTCTGGCTACGCCGATAGCTACAACCGGCCAGGAAAGAACGTGGCGGGAGTATTTCTCGACGCCCCGCAATTCGCGGGCAAATGGCTCGACATTCTCAAAGGACTCATGCCCAGATTGAAGCGACTCGCGATACTGTGGAATCCCAATACTGGAAAGGTACATCTGAGCGCGATAGAACAAACCGCAAAGTCTTTCGGTATGCGCGCCCAGATCTACGAAGTTCGATCAATGCCGGAAGTGGAGAAGGCATTCTCAAGCTTTCGCGGAAAACACCAAGCGGTGGTCATCCTGCCATCGCCATTGGTTTACGCTCATAGCGAGCGCTTCGCCGAGTTGGCGCTCAAGCACAGGCTGCCGGCAATCTCCATGCCTCGAAGGTTCGCCGAGGCCGGCGGCACCGTGAGTTACGGCCCAGATGAGCATGAGGTGGACAAACGCGTTTCCGATTTGGCGGCGAAGATTCTCGAAGGCGCAAAACCGAGCGGCTTGCCGATCGAGACTCCCACCAGGTTTGATTTTCTGATCAACACCAAAAGCGCTAAGAAGCTGGGCTTGAAGGTGCCCGACCGTTTTCTGGTAGGGGCGGAGTTGGTGAGCAAGTGATCCTCCCAGATGACTTTGACTTCCTTCGCGCTCCTTCGCGGTTAATCGCCTTTTTTGGGGTCAGACGCGGCGGCAACGCTTGGTC
>JBKKAO010000064.1:0-5126 GCA_046714645.1 Burkholderiales bacterium
CATCCGCTCCTTGGCTCGCGCCTTCTCTTCGTCGCGGCGCGCGCCGCCGATGCAGGCATCGAACTCGAATTCGGCGATGGCGTCTAGCAGCGTGACCGATTGGTGGGGGTTGCGAGGCTCATCGGGATGGCGCAGCCGTACCCGTCCGCTACGAATGGAGTCCCCCACGGAGCGCACCACCAGAGTCAAACCCCGCTCCTCGACCACACGGTCTCGAAACTCGATCACTTCGGGAAAGTTATGCTCGGTATCCACGTGCAGTAGTGTAAAAGGCACGCACTCCGGGAAGAAGGCCTTCTCCGCCAGCCGCAGCACCACGGCGGAATCCTTGCCACCGGAAAATAAGAGCGCGACGTTACGGCATTCGGCGGCGACCTCTCGCAGAATGAAAATTGACTCCGCCTCCAGGGCATCGAGCTGCGTCCATGTTCGATCTTTCTCCAAGAATCTCTCTGCTATAACACTCAAACCATCTCTCCCTCGCCCTTTTCCAACTTTGTGCGAATCAGTTTGCCGGTGGGGTCGAAATGCAGGCCGCACTCCTTCGACTCCGGCTCTTCCCACCACCAGCGGCCCGCCCGGGCATCCTCACCGGGTTGAATGGCACGGGTGCAAGGTGCGCATCCGATACTGGGAAAGCCTTGTTTATGCAAAGGGTGGGTCGGCACATCAAAGCGTTCGGCATAGGCCCAAAGATCCGCCTCGCTCCAATCCGCGACAGGGTTAAGCTTCATCAACCCGTTGACCTCGTCATAGGCCAGCGCTTCGATATCGGTTCGCGTAACCGATTGTTCTTTGCGCAACCCGGTGATCCACAACTTCTTGCCCGCCAGTGCGCGCCGCAGAGGCTCGATCTTCCTCACCTCGCAACAACGCTTGCGCAAGGCGACGCTCTGGTAGAACGCGTTCATCCCATGGGCCATCACGAACTCCTCCACCTGCGCCGGCTCCGGAGAGAATACCCGGATGGGCCGCTCGTAGCGCGCACGCACGATATCCATGAAGGCGTGAGTTTCTTCGGGAAGGCGCCCCGTGTCGATGGTGAAGAGACCGATCTCCAGACCGAGACGGTCCATCATGTCAAGAATGACCATTCCCTCCAAACCAAAAGCCGTGGCCATGGTGGCGGGAGAGTGGATCCGCACCGCGGATTTAATGAGATCCCCCGCGCGATCGATTTTTTGAGTCAATTCCATGCAAGTTTCCTTAAGCAAAGCGCCGCGCGAACAGCGGGCCGCGGTCATTGGCCGCCTGATAGACCTCGCTAAATTCTTCGAAGCAAGCCAACACCGCCTCGACGTCTTGGTCCTCTCTCAGCTCAAAGGCGTCGAATCCACAGCGCGCCATGAGAAAAATTTGATCGCGCCACACATCACCGACCGCACGCAGTTCGCCCTTGAATTGGTAGCGCTCGCGCAGCAGCCGGGCACTCGAATATCCTCTGCCGTCCGTGAAGCTCGGAAACCGGAGGGCAACAAGTGGGATCTGCCCCACTACCTCGGCTAATTCTTTCGGATCGTCGGCGGGTTCCAGCATCACACCGATTTCATGAATTCGGCCAAGCAGTTGATCCTTGCTTCGTCGCCAAAACGCGAGCGGAACGATCCAGCGTCCTGATGGCACCTCCGAAGCGGACGCGTCGAAATGCGCCCAAGAATCGTCCGCGAGACGATGCTGTTTAATGTACTTGCTCATACACTCGGCTCTTAAAAGGTTCCACACCGACACGGTGCACTACATCGACAAAACGCTCGTCCTCGGATTCGCGTATGTCCAGATAGATCTTAATTAGCCGCTCTATCACATCGGGGACCTCCTGCCGGGCGAAGGACGGTCCAATCACCTTGCCGATGGCCGCCTTGGTGCCCTGCCGCCCGCCAATGGTGATCTGATACCACTCCTCGCCATTCTTATCCACACCGAGGATGCCAATGTGCCCGACATGATGATGCCCGCAGGAATTCATGCAGCCGGAGATGTTGAGATCCAGTTCTCCGATGTCATGCTGGTAGTCCAGATCATCGAAGCGGTGTGCGATTGCCTCCGCGATGGGGATGGACACGGCGTTGGCCAAGGAGCAGAAATCCCCTCCAGGGCAGGCGATCATGTTGGTCAGTAAACCGATATTGGGAGTGGCCAAGCCCAAGGGTTTGAGCGCTTGCCACAATTCGTACAGACACCTCTCCTCCACGTGCGGGAACACCAGATTCTGCTCGTGGGTGACTCGAACTTCGCCGAAGCTAAAACCATCCGCGAGATTGGCAATCGCGTCCATTTGATCCGCGGTGGCGTCCCCAGGCGGAACACCGGTCTTCTTGAGGGACAGGGTGACCGCGCGATACCCTGGCGCGCGGTGCGCATGGACGTTGCGCCCTACCCACCGCACGAAGGCCTTGTCAGCCCGCAGATGCGATTCATGCTCCCGGTCCGGAGAGGGTAGCGACAGATAGGTAGGACGTTTGAATCTTGCGTCAATTCGGTCGATTTCTTCTTGAATCAAGGTGCCTGGGCCATCTTTGAGATGGTCCCACTCGGCCTCGACTTCCTCTCTGAACTTCGCGGGTGTGCGCTCCTTCACCAAGATCTTGATGCGCGCCTTATAGAGATTGTCGCGCCGCCCGTACCGGTTGTAGACGCGCAAAATAGCATCCATATAAGTCAAAAAATGCTGCCAGGGCAAGAACTCTCGAATCACATGCCCGACGATGGGGGTACGTCCCAAACCCCCGCCAACGATAACCTTGAAACCGGTCTCTCCTTGTGCGTTCATGACCGCATACACGCCGATATCATGCACCATGGTGGCGGCGCGGTCCTCGTCCGAACCACTGATGGCGATCTTGAACTTCCTCGGCAGGAAGTTGAACTCGGGGTGAAAGGTTGACCATTGCCGGAGCACCTCCGCCCACACCAATGGATCGACGAGCTCGTCGGGTGCGATGCCCGCGAACTGATCCGAGGTGATGTTACGCACGCAATTGCCACTGGTCTGAATGGCGTGCATTTGCACCGAGGCCAAGTCAGCCAGGATATCGGGAACCTCTTCGAGCTTGGGCCAGTTGTACTGGATGTTCTGTCGCGTGCTGAAGTGTCCGTAGCCGCGATCATACTTGCGGGCGATATGGCCCAACATGCGCAACTGTTCCGTCGATAGCAGGCCGTAGGGAATGGCGACCCGCAACATGGGCGCGTGGCGCTGAATGTAGAGCCCATTGCGCAGGCGCAACGCCCGGAACTCGTCCTCGCTCAGCTTTCCCGCGAGAAACCGCTTGGTCTGGTCGCGAAACTGCGCCACGCGCTCGTCAACGATGCGCTGGTCTATGGAGTCATATTGATACATGATTCTCTACCACACTAATTTTCCGCCGATGATGAGAAGGACCAGCGCGAGGCAATTTCGCACTGGGCGCTCGGGCAATTTCCCGAGCAACCGCAGGCGCGATGCCGAATAGCATGACCAGCAGAGGTGTCATCAGCGACCCGCCGCCCACCCCCGTCATTCCGACTATGGTCCCCACGAGCAACCCGCTCAGGGTGTATTGCCAGTCCATGAGACCGCCTGATTCTTAAGGGGAGCATCCTACCAACGACCCATAGATTCACAACGAATTACTTCTGATATAGATATGCGCGGTGCGCATATCAATCCATGGGAAGCTTTCTGTCGCTGCGCTGGAAAGATCCAGTTTCCCGTTGTTTACTTTTGACCGGCGGTTATAAGGTACGAATCGAAAATTCGTTCTAGTAAGCCGTGCACGCTGATATTGTCTCGCTTCCGCCTTATCAGGTAGACATCGATGCAGTTTCAGTTTCGCAAGAAAACCGTACTGCCCGGCTTCGGCTTGACGTTGGGATTCACGCTGCTTTATTTGGCGCTGATCGTTATGATTCCGCTCTCGGCGGTTTTCTTGAAAACAACCACGCTCACTTGGGAAGTCTTCTGGAACACCGTGACCGCACCGCGCGTACTGGCCTCCTACCGGCTTTCCTTCGGAGCCGCCTTGATTGGCGCCAGCATCAACGCCGTGTTCGGGCTCCTGGTCGCCTGGGTCTTGGTGCGCTACACCTTCACCGGAAAAAAGATCGTGGACGCGCTGGTGGATCTTCCCTTCGCGCTTCCGACCGCCGTGGCGGGAATCGCTTTGGTGGCCATCTACTCCAAGAATGGTTGGATCGGCAGTTTCCTGGAACCCATGGGCATCAAGGTCGCCTATACGCCTTTGGGCGTTATCGTGGCACTGACCTTCATCGGCCTGCCGTTTGTCGTGCGGACGGTACAGCCGGTCCTGGAGGACCTCGACGCCGGTTTGGAAGAAGCCGCCGCGACGCTGGGCGCGTACCGGTGGCAAACGTTTCGCCGTGTGATTTTTCCGGCGATCTGGCCGGCGCTCCTAACCGGGTTCACCTTGGCCTTCGCACGCGCCGTTGGCGAGTACGGCTCGGTCATATTCATCGCCGGAAACATGCCCATGGTCTCGGAAATCACGCCGCTGATCATCATCACCAAACTCGAGCAGTTCGACTACGCAGGCGCGACCGCGGTCGCAGTGGTGATGCTCGTGGCCTCCTTCACGCTGCTTCTTCTCATCAATCTACTGCAGTGGTGGAGCAGCAACCGCATGCAAAGAGTCTGACGATGTCCGCGACCATCGCCCTTCCCCTGCCCGCGGCCGCCGGCGAGCAAGGCCGGCCCGCGACTTCGGAGCCTGCCATCGTTCGGTGGCTTCTCACTGGAATCGCCCTGGCCTTTCTCGGTGTCTTTCTGTTTCTACCGCTCGCGGCGGTTTTCACTCAGGCATTCGGCAAAGGCTTGAGCACTTATCTGGCCGCGCTGGTGGAGCCCGATGCATGGTCGGCCATACAGCTGACCCTGTGGGTGGCTGCGATCGCGGTACCGGCCAATCTCGTCTTCGGTGTGGCGGCCTCATGGGCCATCGCCAAGTTTGAATTTCGCGGGAAAAGCCTTCTCATCACGTTGATCGACTTGCCATTCGCCTTGTCACCAGTGATTTCCGGCTTGATCTACATCTTGCTTTACGGCGCCCATGGATGGTTCGGCCCATGGCTCAACGATCACGACGTAAAGATTATAGGGTCTTCAGGAAAACGTGTGGGTAGATTTTAGG
>JBKKAO010000065.1:0-12522 GCA_046714645.1 Burkholderiales bacterium
CGCGACGTGGGCGAACAACTTAAGGCGGTGCAAGCGCAAGCCCCCAGCGAGTTGGCCGCGCAAATCGAGACCCTGGATTTGTTGGAGGACTTCGAAGCTGCCAAGGCGTGTTTCAACGCCTTCGCGCAGGACCGGTACCAAGGCTACCGGCGCGACGTCGCCGCGCGCGTGCGACATGCGGCGGCGGTGGCGTTTCTGCAAACAGGAAATCGCGCCAAGGCGCAATCTCTCTGGGAACAGGCCATCGTAGACCACCCCGATCACCGGCTCTATCGCATGAACCTCGCCCATGTCACGGCGCCACAGTCTAGTGAACCCGCTTGGCTGGAGCTGATGGGGGATGCTTTTCCCACGGTGCGCGCGAAGGTGATCGAAAAAGACATTCAAGAAGCCGGCGGCGCCGAGGTGATTTTTAGTGACCCATCCATCTTCGAGACCGAGATCGACGCGCATTCCCACTATCTCGGCCGCATGCTGCGATCGAGCGATCCCCTGTTCAGGGCCATTGTGCGCGAGGAGTTAATGAGGCGGCTAGACCTCGGCGACGTACACGCCGAACAAGCGTTGCAGCGTTTTTCCACCTATGAATTCGGAGCGGACGGCGAGCGTATCGAGGCGCTGCGAGGGTTGTACTTCGCTGGCAAGATCCCCCGCAGATCCGAAGTCGGGGTATTTTTGAGGGGCCAACAAAGACTGCTTCCCATCGGCGTTCCGGTGGTCCGGAGCCATAGAGCATTGACCGGCTTGCCCGACGAGGCCACCGGCGATTATGTAAGGGCGGTGTTCGCCTCCGAACAAACTGATCTGCGCCAATCACTGGCCAAGATCGAACATTGGTTGGGTCAAGCCACGCAGCGAAACGATCAACTCACGCTTGCCCACCGCGGCATCTTGTTGTTGCACGCCTTAAGAGGGCGAGAAGCCGAAGCGCGGCGGCGCTTGCAAGCGGCTCTCGATGCGGGCGATGCGCTTGCACGAACCTACGCTTTTGCCGCGCGCGCGGCGATTTCCGAAGGCGATCTCGGCAAAGCCGCACAGCTATTGGAAGGACAGCTTGCCCGCGCGGGAACCCACGACGAGGATCTCGCACCGGTGCTGCGGGCCTGTCAGGAGTTGCACGCCGCTCGAGGGGAAGAAGATCAAGAGCTTGCCGCCTGGATTGCTTCCGAAGTCTTGGGCGCGTTCGAGACGGCCTGACCCGCGGTGGACACCAAGCAGGTTGCCGCACGGCTTTCGGGTTTCTATTTTGTCTATTTTCTTCTGATCGGGGCGTTCCAGCCCTTCTTCCCGCTCTACCTTAAGTCCTTGGGCTTGAGTGCCGCCGACATCGGCGTGTTGCTGTCCACAAATCCACTCGTGCGCGCTGTGGGCCCAAACGTTTGGGCCTGGCTCGCGGATCATCGCGGTGAAAGGGTGAGCCTCACGCGGATCAGCACGGTGGGTAGCGTGGTGACCTTCTTGTTGGTGATGTGGGGCACGACCTTTACTTGGTTGCTGGTTGGATTGCTGGTGCTCAATATCTTCTGGAGCGGCACGCTGCCGCTCGTGGAGGCGAGCACCTTCTCGCACCTTCGCGGCCGCTTGGGGCGCTACGGCCGCATCCGCGTGTGGGGATCCTTCAGTTATGTGATGGCTGTTATCGGATTGGGTTACTTCTTCGAGTGGGTACCGATCTCCGCAGTGCTTTGGGTTTTGCTTGCTATCTTCGCTGGGATTGCCTGGTCGAGCTTCCTGCTTCCTCCCGATCATACGCAAGCCTCCTCGGGACCCAAGCCACCTATCACGGACCTGTTGAAGCAGCCCGAAATCATCGCGCTGTTCACAGCGTGTTTTCTCATGGCATTGGCGCATGGGCCCTATCACACCTTCTTCTCCATACATCTGGTTGATCACGGCTTCAGCAAGAGCGCGGTGGGCTGGTTGTGGGCAGTGGGGGTCATGGCCGAAGTGGGCGTGTTCTACACCATCCACCGCTTGTACCGGCGTTTCGCTATCAAGGACCTGATCGCCTTCGCGCTCGCCTGCGCGGTAGTGCGTTTCATCTTCATCGGCTGGTTCGTCGATGTGCCCGGCGTGGCGTGGGTCGCGCAATTGCTCCACGGCGCCACCTTCGGCGTTTTCCACGCCTCCGCCCTTGCCGCCATCCACAGCAAGTTCAAGGATGGCTATCAAGCGCGCGGCCAGGCGCTCTACACGAGCATCGGATTTGGCGTGGGCGGAACCCTCGGCGGCCTATTCAGCGGGTTCGCGTGGGAGCACTTGGGTCCGGCGCCCACCTTCAGTCTCGGCGCCCTGGCGGCGCTGATCGCGCTGGGGCTTATTTTGCAGTGGTGGCCGAAGAGCCCCGGATAGTTCTTCTCGGATGGTGAGAACCCTAAGCGAATCAAGTTTTTGGTCCTCGGTGTCCTGTGGCCAAATGTTTTTTTAGGATTAAAGCAGGAGCCGTGCGATATCGAAGCCGGCCTTGCAACATTTAGCAGCGGCAAAAAATGAAAACCCCGCATTTCGCGGGGTTCTTTGTGGGCGCAATGTAGCGCCTGCCTTATGTGGCAAGGCCCGGCAGGATAGAGGCCGGGCGAGTGAGTGCTAGGTAGTGGTTGGCTTCTGCGATAGACCTTCCTCCTTACAAAGCGGATGCGCTTGGGTGGACATATCTAGGCGACTAAGATCATCATAGTCCAAATTCTCGGAGTTTGGTGAGATTTTTCATCCTGGCACCGATATCAACTATCTTGGGTGTGAACACGCCCCTGTGTCGTTCCGATCTTCGACGCCCCCTATGCAATAATCCCCTGCTCACCGAGAGTTTCAAATCATGAGCGCACGCACTCTTTACGACAAACTTTGGGATAGCCATTTGGTTCGGCAGGAACCGGATGGTACGGCTCTCATCTATATCGACCGGCACCTCGTTCATGAGGTGACCAGCCCGCAAGCCTACGACGGGCTGCGCTTGGCCGGCCGCAAGCCCTGGCGGGTGGATTCCATCGTCGCCACCGCGGATCACAACACGCCCACCAAGGATTGGGATCAGGGGATTCGGGATCCTATTTCCCGCACGCAGGTGGAAACCCTGGACGCGAACATCGCGGCCTTTGGCGCCAAGGCGTATTTTCCGTTTCTCGACCGCCGCCAAGGCATTGTGCATGTGATTGGGCCTGAACAAGGCGCGACTCTACCGGGGATGACCGTGGTGTGCGGCGACTCGCACACCAGCACCCATGGGGCCTTTGCCTGCTTGGCATTCGGTATCGGTACCTCCGAGGTGGAGCACGTGATGGCCACCCAGTGCCTAGTCATGAAAAAAGCCAAGTCCATGTTGGTTCAAGTCGATGGCCGCCTTGGTCGTGGTATCACCGCCAAGGATGTAGTTCTCGCCGTGATTGGCTGCATCGGTACTGCGGGTGGCACGGGCTACGCCATCGAGTTCGCCGGCAGCGCCATTCGCGGTCTCTCCATGGAAGGCCGCATGACTTTGTGCAACATGGCCATCGAAGCGGGCGCACGTGCGGGCATGGTGGCGGTAGACGACAAGACCGTGGAGTATTTGCGCGGGCGCACCTTCGCCCCCAAGGGCGATCTGTGGGACCAGGCCGTGGCCCATTGGCGCGGGCTGCGTACCGGTGAGGGCGCCCAATTCGACCAGGTGGTGACATTCGATGGTGCATCCATTCGCCCGCAAGTCACGTGGGGAACCTCGCCGGAGATGGTGACGAGCGTCGATGGACAGGTACCCGACCCGGCCAAGGAGGCCGATCCTACCAAGCGCACGTCTATTGAGCGAGCCCTGCAATACATGGGTTTGAATCCCAACACGCCCATCGATCAGATTAAGATCGACAAGGTGTTCATCGGTTCTTGCACGAACTCGCGCATCGAGGACTTACGCGCGGCGGCGGAGGTGGTCAAGGGCCGCTCCGTAGCCGCCAGCGTAAAACTTGCGATGGTAGTGCCCGGCTCCGGTCCGGTTAAGCGCCAAGCGGAAGCGGAAGGCTTGGACAAAATTTTCCGCGCCGCCGGTTTCGATTGGCGCGAGCCTGGCTGCTCCATGTGCCTGGCCATGAACGACGATCGCCTGGAACCCGGGGAGCGTTGCGCGTCCACGTCCAACCGCAATTTCGAAGGACGCCAGGGCGCGGGGGGCCGTACCCATTTGGTCAGCCCGGCCATGGCGGCGGCGGCGGCGATCGCCGGTCATTTTGTGGACGTTAGGAATATTTGTTAATACTTAGCTTGTCAAAGAGAAAATGGATAAATTCGTTCGATTGGATGGCTTGGTGGCGCCCCTGGATCGCGCCAATGTGGACACCGATGCCATCATCCCCAAGCAGTTCCTGAAATCCATCAAGCGTACCGGCTTCGGCCCCAACCTGTTCGACGAGTGGCGATACATGAACCACGGCGAACCCGGGATGGACAACAGCAAGCGTCCGCTCAACCCCAATTTCGTGTTGAACTTGGCTCGTTACAAGGGAGCGGAGATCCTGTTGGCGCGAGAGAACTTCGGTTGCGGCTCCTCGCGCGAGCATGCACCCTGGGCGCTGATGGATTTCGGTTTCCGCGTGGTGATCGCATCCAGCTACGCCGATATCTTCTTCAACAACTCCTTCAAGAACGGTTTGCTGCCGGTGATTCTCGGCGCTAAAGCGGTGGATCAGTTGTTTCGTGAGGTGGAGGGTTTTCCAGGCTATAGCTTGGTGGTTGATTTGCCGAGCCAAACCGTGCGCACCCCTGGCGGGGCCGAGCATCGTTTCGACATCGATCCCTTCCGCAAAAATTGCCTGGTGGAAGGCCTGGATGAAATCGCGCTTACCCTGAAACACCGTGCGCAGATCGAAGCCTTCGAGTCTCGGCACAGGACGTCTCAACCCTGGTTATTCGCCTGAGCTCCGGCCCTCTCCCGCGGTGCCGGAGAGGGGGCAGTTCCCTAGTTCCTAGATCCTAGTCCTTATGAAGATAGCAGTCCTCCCCGGTGACGGCATCGGCACCGAAATCATGAAACAAGCGCTCAAGGTGTTGAGCGCGCTAGAACGTAGTGGCTTGGCCATGGAGATCGCCCAAGCACCGGTCGGCGGTGCGGGCTACGACGCGGCGGGAGATCCTTTGCCCGCGGCTACCTTGGAACTCGCCCAGAAATCCGACGCGGTGCTCTTCGGCGCGGTGGGCGGGCCTAAGTACGAGACGCTCCCGCGTGCCATGCGGCCCGAACAAGGACTGCTACGCATCCGCAAGGAGTTGGGTCTGTTCGCCAATCTGCGGCCTGCGGTGCTGTTCCCCGAATTGGCCAGCGCTTCCTCCTTGAAGCCGGAAATCGTGGCCGGGCTGGACCTCATGATTTTGCGCGAACTCACCGGCGACATTTATTTTGGGCAGCCGCGCGGACAACGCACCAATGCGGCGGGTGAGCGGGAGGGCTTCGATACCATGCTCTACGCCGAATCGGAAATCCGGCGCATCGCCCACGTGGGTTTTCAAACTGCGCGCAAGCGCCAGCGCAAGCTGTGCTCGGTCGATAAGGCCAATGTGCTCGATACTAGTATCCTGTGGCGTGAAGTAGTCACGGGTGTGGGCAAGGAATATCCTGATGTGGAGCTGACCCACATGTATGTCGATAATGCCGCCATGCAGTTGGTGCGCGCCCCCAAGCAGTTCGACGTGATTGTCACCGGCAACATGTTCGGCGATATTCTTTCGGACGAGGCTTCCATGCTGACCGGGTCCATCGGTATGCTGGCCTCCGCGTCACTGAACAGCGACGGCAAGGGCTTGTACGAACCTATCCACGGTTCGGCGCCCGATATCGCGGGCAAAGATGTGGCCAATCCCTTGGCGACCATACTTTCGTGTGCCATGATGATGCGCTACAGTCTCGGAAAACCGGAGGTGGCTGGGCGCATCGAGGCCGCCGTGAAATCTGCCCTTATGCAGGGGTACCGCACTGCGGATATCTACGAACCGGGCGCAAAAAAAGTAGGATGCGAGGAGATGGGCGGCGCGGTGGTGGCAGCGCTGCGCCGGTAGCAGTGTTTTTTGAAGGCGGATCAAGCAATGGCGGCAGCAAAAGTAGGTCTTATCGGTTGGCGGGGGATGGTCGGCTCCGTCTTGGTGCAACGTATGTTGGAGGAGCGGGACTTCGATTTGATCGACCCCACCTTCTTCACCACTTCCACGCCGGGTGCCAAGGGCCCGGTCATCGGTAAAGACACACCGCCCCTGAAGGACGCTCGCAACCTGGGCGAGCTGCGAGGGATGGATGTGCTGATCTCCTGCCAAGGCGGAGATTACACCAACGAAATTTCCCCGAAATTGCGCGCTGCCGGTTGGCAAGGCTATTGGATCGATGCGGCCTCCGCGCTGCGCATGAACAAGGATGCGGTCATCATCCTGGACCCGGTGAACATGGAGGTGATCAAGACCGCCATGAAGCAGGGTGTCAAGAACTACGTTGGCGGCAACTGCACGGTGAGTTTGATGCTGATGGGTATGCACGGCTTGTTCAAAGCTGGGCTGGTGGAATGGATGACGGCCATGACCTATCAGGCTGCCTCCGGCGCGGGCGCGCAGCACATGCGCGAGCTGTTGCAGCAGATGGGAGCCGCCAGCCGGGCCCCTGGTGCTCTCATGGACGATCCTGCCTCCTCCATCCTGGATATCGACAAGATGGTGGCGCAGAGCCTGCGTAGCGATGCCTTGCCCAAGGAGAACTTCGGCTATGCTCTGGCCGGTAGCCTGCTCCCCTGGATAGACAAGGACCTGGGCAATGGCCAAAGCCGCGAAGAGTGGAAAGGCATGGCGGAGTCCAACAAGATCCTGGGATCGGAACAAAGACCCATCGCCATAGACGGCATTTGCGTTCGCATAGGCGCCATGCGTTGCCACTCCCAAGCGTTGACCGTGAAGTTACGCCAGGATGTGCCGTTGAAGCAGATCGAATCCCTACTCGCTCAGGCCAACGAATGGGTGGAGGTGGTGCCCAACGAGCGTGAGGCCAGTCTCAAGGCCCTCACTCCGGCTGCGGTGACCGGAAAGCTATCCATTCCCGTGGGCCGCCTACGCAAATTGCCCATGGGCGGTGAGTACCTGACGGCCTTTACCGTGGGGGATCAATTATTGTGGGGTGCGGCGGAACCCTTGCGCCGAATGTTGCGGATCGTGCTGAACCAATAAACCGCATTTGAATTAGTGCAATGTCATGGTGGTATTTGAAAAATAGCTAAAGAGCATCTTCGAGGCGCCGAAAACGGGACCGGTATAGCTACATTTGACCCGCCAAGGTACGCAGCACGGCTATGGGTCAAGGATGCGGGTTTGGCTTGCATCACAACTACCATGATGTTATTTTCATTCTCAATGACTTAGGAATAATAGGGGGCGCAGTGAGCCGACTTTCCAGACGCGCGATCCTCTTTGCTGGCGCATTGATGAGCCTGCCTTTGTCCGCTTTTTCGGCGGGTTTGGGCAAGCTGACAGTGCTCTCGAACTTGGGTGAGCCGCTCAAAGCGGAAATCGAAGTTGTGGCCGTCGAAAAAGGCGAACGCGACTCTCTCTCAGCCCGGCTCGCAGCGGTAGAGGCCTACATACAAGCGAATCTTCCCTACCCCAGTGGTGCGTGGGGACTCAAGATCGCCCTCGACACACGACCGAACGGACAACCCTATGTCAGCATTTCCAGCGCGAATCCGGTCAGCGAACCCTTCGTCGATGTGCTCGTCGATCTGCGTTGGAATGGTGGCCGGTTGCTGCGCGCCTACACGGCGCTATTAGATCCGCCGGCCTATACAGCGCCGGAAACGGTGCCGCCTGCGACGCCCGCAACCATCGCCAGCCCGCAACCGGAGCAACCGCAAGACGAGAATGCGGGGCAGGAAGTGATCGAAGCTCAGGCGCAGGAACCGGCAGCCGGGGAGACGGAACCCCAGGTGACAACGGCGCCCTTGAACGAAGCCCCCGCCAACCCTGCGGTCGAGCTTAACGCTCAGGCGACACCCGCCAACGAGCCCGGCATGCCGGCAGACGCCCCTGCGGCCGCGCAGGGCGCGAGCCCAACTCCGGTTGAGGCCGAAAAGACAGGTCCCACCAGCCACACCGTTAAGTGGGGCGACACGCTCAGCAAGATTGCGCTCCAAGTAAAGCCCGCGGACGTGACCTTGGAGCAGATGTTGGTGGTGCTCTATCGCACCAACCCCGACGCCTTCGCCGGTAATAACATGAACCGGCTCAAGACTGGGAAGATCCTTCGCCTTCTCGATCCCGCGGAGCCAGTCGTTGTCACTCCGCGCGAGGCGCGCAAGGAGATACGTGTCCAGACGGCGGATTGGAATGCTTGGCGCGCGAAGATCGCCGGGACGGTGGAAAGCACACCGGCCATCTCCGAATCGAGCCAGAGCGCATCGGGTTCCATTTCATCGAAGATCGACGAGAAACCTGCCACCCCCGTTGAACAGCCCAAGGAAGTGTTGAAACTCTCCAAGGGCGAAACCCCAGGCGATAAGGTGGGTGCCGCCGCCGGCGGGAAAGGCGATGCCAAGGCTTCGCGCGAGCAGGCTTTAGAGGAAGAGGTGGCTGCTCGTCAGAAAGCGATCGCCGACGCCAAGGAGCGTTTCGCAAAACTAGAGAACACCATCAAGGACATGCAGGCCTTGATGGACATGAAGAGCAAGAGCATGGCCGATGTGCAGCAATCCGCCGGCAAGGAAGCGGTGAAGCCTGACACCGCCGCTTCGGGCGCATCGCCGGTGGCGCCTACCGGCACGACTGAGCCGATCCCGGCCGCGCAGACCCCCGCGCTGTCCTCGGAGCCGGTAGCCGCCGCCCCGTCTGAATCGGTGAAGCTGGCAACGAAGCCTGCTAGAACTAAACCTGCGACGGTCACGCCTCCCGCGGAATCAAGCCTAGTGCAGAAAATTTTGGGCGAGCCGCTCTATCTTGCCGGTGGCGCGGGCTTGCTCGCATTGCTCGGCCTGGGCGGATTTCTCGCCTGGCGCAAGCGTAAGGCCTCCGCCGAAGATACGGAGGAAAGCTACGACGAAATCCCGGTGTCTCCGAGCGGTGGCGAGAGGGCCACCGAGGAAATGCTTGCCCCAAGGGGCGGGGCAAAAGCCGTGGGAGATCACGTTTCGGAAGATGTCGATGCCGTGGCCGAGGCGGACGTCTACCTGGCTTACGGGCGGGACGCGCAAGCAGAGCAGATTCTCAAGGACGCCCTGCAATTCCAGCCCCAGCGCCAGGAGATTCACCTGAAGTTGCTGGAGATCTATCACAAGCGCAAGGATGTGGCGTCCTTTAGCCCGGTCGCGGAAACCCTCTTCGCCGCCACCCGCGGCCAAGGCGATCTATGGCGCAAAGCCGCGCGCATGGGGTACCAACTCGATCCCAGCAACTCGCGCTATGCGGGTGGCGAGACGGGCGGGATGGCAGACTCGGACATTACCGCTTCGGGTTCCATCGATAAGCTCGACCTAGATCTCGGATTGGGACAAGGTGATGCCTCGACCACGACGGATATCGATCTGGGAGATATGAGGGCCAATGCAGCAGGGGCCGATTTGGATCTCAGCAATCTGTCCAGTAGTACGATCTCCCCCGACCTTGATTTGCGTACCCAAGTACTGGTTCGCACCGGTCAGGTGGATCTTGGCCAAACCGCCAATGCCAGTGCGCACACGCAGCAAATGCCCAAGATGGACATGACCCTGGAAATGTCCCACACCCAAGAGGGCAAAGCCGCGCCGGATGGGGACAGTCTGGATTTTGATCTCGACCTAAACACCCTTTCGGGCGGAGCTAACGCCGCCAAAGCGGAACCAGGCGGGCTCGATCTGGATGTGGGCAGGATCAGATTGGACGCGACACTGGGCGGCGAGTCCGAACCCCAGTTCGGTCTGGACGGGCCGTCAACCTCCTTACCCGACGTGGATCTGTCCACCATCTCGCTGGATTTGGATGGTTCTCAGACCGGCGAGGGAAATTCCAACGGCGCCAAGGATGAGCATTGGCACGATGTTCAAACCAAATTCGACCTCGCCAAGGCTTATCAAGAAATGGGTGACAAAGAGGGCGCCCGCGAGATCTTAAGAGAGGTCGTGCAAGAAGGCGATGATGACCAGAAGAACGCGGCAGAGAAGGTTCTAGAAGCGTTGGTCTAGGCCTTACTGCCAAGCGCAAGCTCCGCAAGCGCCCGTGCACTATGAAGTGCCGGGCGCTTTTCCTTTGGTAATCTCGCGCCATGGCAGGTACGTTTACGAGAATCGCCCTGGGGCTGGAGTACGACGGATCGAGCTTCTGCGGTTGGCAGACGCAAGCTTCCGGCTGTGCCGTTCAGGACGCGGTAGAAGCTGCGCTCTCGGAGATCGCCGCGCATAAAACCGAAGCGCAATGCGCCGGGCGCACAGACGCCGGTGTACACGCGATGGGACAGGTGATCCACTTCGATACCCAGGCCGCGCGGCCCATGACGGCGTGGGTGCGTGGCGTGAATGCGTGCCTACCAGACTCGATTGCGGTGACATGGGCGCGAGAGGTTACGCCGGAGTTCCACGCCCGCTATAGCGCTTGGGGCCGCGCCTACCTCTACTTGTTGCTCAATCGCCCGGAGCGGCCGGGTCTTGGGTCTCGCCGCCTAGGCTGGTATCACCGGCCCCTAGACCTCTCTTCCATGCGCGAAGCAGCGGAGCATCTGCTTGGCCGGCACGATTTCAGTTCCTTTCGCGCGGCGCAGTGCCAGGCTAAGTCCCCTGTGAAGGACTTGAGGCTTGCGCGCATCGATCAGGCGGGTGCGCTCCTAGTTTTTCGTTTTGACGCAGACGCTTTCCTGCACCACATGGTGCGTAATATCGTAGGCGGACTGGTACAGGTGGGAGCGGGTGGCAGGCCAGCGCATTGGATGAAGGAGGTCTTGGAAACACGCGACCGGAGAGCCGCCGCGCCCACGTTTTCTCCCTCTGGCCTCTACCTGTCGGCCGTACAATACGACGCGGCTTGGGGATTCCCGGAGTCAAACCCTTACCTTCTCTCGATGCACTCCTACTGAGTGGCTTACCCAGGTAGTTCAATCAGCGTGTTCACGGCAGTCAAGATTTGCGGCATCACTCGCGTAGAGCATGGCCTCGCCGCAGCCAAGGCAGGGGCGCACGCCGTCGGCCTAGTGTTCGCTCCCAAGAGCCCGCGTTGGGTGTCCACCGGCTTAGCCAGTGCGATTGTGCAGGCGCTGCCCCCTTTCGTGACCACCGTGGGCCTGTTCGTCGATCCGCCCGCTGATCTGGTGACCGGTGTGTTAACCCAAGTGCCCTTACAACTGCTCCAATTTCATGGCGATGAAACGCCTGAGTTCTGCCAGCAATTCGGCCGCCCCTATCTCAAAGCCGTGCGCGTGACGCCGGAAATCCCTTTGTTAGAATACGCCCAACGTTATAAAGGGGCGAAGGGCCTGTTGCTGGACGCCTTCGTTGCGGGAAATCATGGCGGCACCGGGGAATCCTTCGACTGGAGCCTGATTCCCGCGAGGTTGCCGCTCCCCATCGTCTTGGCCGGAGGTTTGACGCCGGAGAATGTCGGCGCCGCCATTCGCGTTGTTCGTCCTTGGGCCGTGGATGTCAGCAGCGGCGTCGAGCGAGACAAAGGGGTCAAGGATCCCGTTAAGATAGCCGTCTTCATGGAGAAAGTTCGAAATGCAGATGTACGAAGCCCAGAAGTATGAACTCGAGCTCTATGACCTGCCGGATGCGCATGGTCATTTCGGGCCCTATGGCGGAACCTTCGTCGCCGAGACCCTGATTCACGCGCTGGATGAACTTAAGCGAGAATACCTGCGGCTACGTGACGATCCGGCCTTCAAGAAAGAGTTCGCGGACGACCTCAAGCACTACGTGGGAAGGCCCAGTCCTATCTATCACGCGAAACGTCTTTCAGAGCAATTGGGTGGCGCGCAGATTTGGTTAAAGCGCGAAGACTTGAATCACACCGGCGCCCACAAGATCAACAACACCATCGGCCAAGCCCTCGTCGCTAAAAGTATGGGCAAACGCCGAATCATCGCCGAGACAGGCGCGGGCCAGCATGGGGTGGCCTCGGCTACGGTGGCGGCGCGCTACGGCATGGAGTGCGTGGTGTACATGGGTTCCGAGGATATAAAGCGCCAAACCTCGAACGTGTACCGCATGAAGCTGCTAGGCGCCTCGGTGGTACCGGTGGAAAGCGGCGCTAAGACGCTCAAGGACGCATTGAACGAAGCCATGCGCGATTGGGTGACCAATGTCGAGAACACCTTCTACATCATCGGTACCGTGGCCGGACCCCATCCCTATCCTATGATGGTGCGGGATTTCCAAACCGTCATCGGTGTCGAGTGCCGTGCGCAGATGCTGGAAACCCACGGCCGTCAGCCCGATGCGCTCATCGCCTGCGTGGGCGGAGGATCCAACGCCATCGGTATGTTCTATCCCTACATTCAGGATCTCGCGGTGACCATCATCGGCGTGGAAGCCGCCGGTGATGGTATCGCTACCGGACGTCACGCCGCGACTC
>JBKKAO010000066.1:0-2877 GCA_046714645.1 Burkholderiales bacterium
GGCGAGAACACGGCCAGCCTTGTGCCCAGTACGATGCGAGCCTCGCCGCTATGCGCCAATCGCCAGCGGGCGAGGCGCTGCGTATCGGATAGATCGCTGTGCAAGCTGGCCATGGGCACTTGAGAGAAGCGTTCCCTCACCCGCGCTTCGAGTTGCGGGGTAAGATTGATCTCGGGCACCAGCAGCAGCGCTTGCTCACCTCGCCGCACGACATCCGCGATGAGCTGCAGATAGACTTCGGTCTTGCCGCTTCCGGTGATACCCAATAGCAGAAAGCTCGCGAAGCTGCCGACCTTGCTCCGCACTGCCGCGACGGCCACCGCCTGCTCCGCCGTCAAGGAATGGCCCTTGGAGGCCTGGACATCGTGTCTTGGAGCGGGCGGTGGCGAACCGAACTCGATCCATCCACGCGTTTCGAAACCCTGAAGCCTCGATCGAGCCTCGGGGAGATGTTCCCTGATCTCGCTTTCTTTCGCTAGCGAACGCTGGCTAATGAATTCGAGCAAGGCTCGCTGCTGCACGTAGCGAGCGGGCATGGATGCCAGGGTGTCACACCCCGCCGGCGTTAACGCCACGCAACGGTCCTTGCGCTCCGGCGAGGTCCGCGCGCTGCGCAGCTTGGGAGGCAGCGCCAGCATGACGATCTGGCCCAAAGGATAGTGGTAATACCCGGCGCAAAACCGGCACAGTTCCAGCACATCCGCCGGCAACACCGGCTCTTCGTGAAGCACCGCTTCCACTTGCTTGAGACGATGCGCTTCGATGACCGTTTCGCCGCCCACCTCCACCACCACCCCCGCGCGCCGGCCCCTGCCGAAGGGAACTAGCACTCGCTGCCCGATCGCAGCGGTTTGGAAGTCCTTTAGGCGGTAGTCGAATAGCTCGTCAATGGGGACATCCAGCGCCACACGCACAAGGAACACGGCTAGCGACACAGTGAAATGGGGCGGCAAGATTAGCAGTTCCCGAGACCGTGGCGAGCGTTAGGACAAAGGAGCCACGAGGTGCTGGGCGACGCCTCCGTGCCCAAGCTCGCCGTGGGCGAAACCCCCAACTTAGCCGCCCGCCTTCAAGGTCTCGCGCTGGCCGATCAGATTGTCATCGCACCTTCCACCCATCGCCTGGTGGGCGCCGCCTTCGAGTTCTTGGATCTGGGCCCACAGGTTTTGAAGGGCATCGTGGAACCGGTGCACGCCTTCCGCGTGCTGGGATTGAGCCAGATCGCCAGCCGCTTCGAGGCTGCCACCCACGCCGGCTTAACACCTTTGGTGGGCCGAGACTTGGAGATCGGGCTCTTGCTCGGCCGCTGGGCGCTGTCGCGCGAAGGCGAAGGCCAGGTGGTGCTGTTGTCCGGAGAACCCGGCATTGGCAAATCTCGCATCTTGAGCGCGCTGCATGAGCGCCTCGGTGATTCGCTTCGGGGCACACTGCGCTGTCAGTGCTCCCCCTAGACGGACTGGAGTTGATCTTCGTGCCGCGCTTGGGACCACTTGGGTTGCCCTGGGAGGATGGCCGCATCCTGAGGTTTCCGATAATTTCGAGATTGCCTGGCGGTTAGGCGGCACCCTCGATCGCGGGAATTACACGCTTAGGACCTTATGGGGATTAGCGGTCTACCGGCTATGTTTGGGACGTCCCCGAGAAGCCCTAACTTGGGCACGTCACATACTCGACTTCGCAGCGCAACGCGATAGCGATCGACTACGCCTAGTCGGGCATTCGGTTTCGGCCTCGTGCCATTATTTTGTCGGTGAGTTCTCAGAAGCTCTAGGTCACTGTGATGAGGTCTTGGTGCTTTACGATTCAATTCGTGGTCAGCGTTTTTTCGACTTGATCAATCATGATCCTAAGACGTCGGCGTTGACGTTCAAGGCGTGCTGCCAGTGGGTACTCGGTTTCCCCGATCAAGCCGCGCTAACTGCTGATGCAGCTATTACGCATGCTCGTGCACTCGGGCATCCATTTGATTTAAGCCACGCGCTGCACTTCATAGCAATCCAAATGTCTTGCTATGGTGGTGACGCGGATTTAGTGCAACAATTGCTGGATGAGTTTGAGCACATCGCAAAGGATCAGCGATTAAGTTTTTACCAGGATGTGATGGTACCGATGTGCCGAGCAATTCGCCTCGCGATGGTGGATTGTCCTGAGAATGTTGCTGAGGCATTCGCACAGTCCATTCCTCAATGGGTTGCGGGGAGGATGGGCACAGATGTTCCGAGACTCAAGGCCCAGTGCGCCGAAAGTCTGGCAGCCTTGGGTCAGATAAATTTGGCGCTTACGATGATTAATGAAGCACTGGAACATATAGCCGAGATCGGCGCGCAAGAGAAGAAAGACCTTGCTGAGATACTTAGAGTGAAGGCGGGCGTATTACTACGTTACGGGGATGTAGGAGGTGCGGAAGCCCTATTGAAACAAGGGCTCGAAGTTTCGATCAGGCAAAAGGCCAAATCGTGGGAACTTCGCGCCGCCATATCCCTCGGCCGTCTCTGGCAATCCCAAGGCAAACGAAAAGAGGCTTACGAACTCCTTGCCCCATCTACAACTGGTTCAGCGAGGGCTTCGATACCAAGGACCTAAAGGACGCGAAAGCGTTGCTCGAAGAACTCAAGGCAGGCAGTGCTCCCTCATGGTCTTAGCACTTCTCCAACTCTCACCCATCGCTTCCCGTCAAACTTCTGCATTTGTAACTGATTCAACGGCCGCGACGCGTTAACGCGGGAGTCGACCTTGATGCCGGGCAACAGTAACGGAAGTTCGAGATCGCGAAAGTTCTTCGCCTGCCGAATCAAATTCTCCCGCGAAAGATCGTCGCCGCATTGGCGCAGGACGTGCACCATCGCGGCGGCCGTGAGATAAGCATACGCGTTGTAC
>JBKKAO010000067.1:0-2580 GCA_046714645.1 Burkholderiales bacterium
TTCGGCATCCCCAATCTTTCGGACGGCATCGGCTTCGCCATCGTCGCGATGGGCATGTTCGGCATCGCGGAGATCATTCGCAGTTTGGAAAACGTCGCGAAGCGCCAGGTCTTCACCTCGAACCTTACAGGCCTGTGGCCCACACGGGACGATCTACGTAAATCGTGGAAAGCAATCCTGCGCGGCACCGGCCTCGGTTCCGTCCTGGGAATACTGCCCGGCGGCACGGCGATACTCGGCTCGTTCGCATCGTACATGGTAGAGAAGCGATTAGCCGGGCCTTCTTCAAACTTCGGCAAGGGCGCCATCGAAGGAGTCGCCGGACCGGAGGCGGCGAACAACGCCGCGGCGCAAACATCGTTCATCCCGATGTTGACGCTTGGCATTCCGTCCAATCCCGTCATGGCGCTGATGGTCGGCGCAATGATCATCCAGGGCATTCAGCCCGGCCCGCAGGTGATGACGCAGCGCCCGGAATTATTCTGGGGGATGATTGCCAGCATGTGGGTGGGCAATATCTTGCTGGTGTTGCTGAACCTGCCGCTCATCGGCATTTGGGTACGGCTGCTAAAAGTGCCCTATCGCCTGCTTTATCCCGCTATATTATTGTTCTGCTGCATCGGTGTTTACAGCCTCAACAACAGCGTAGTGGACGTGGTGCTCGCGGCGGTGTTCGGTCTGATCGGCTACCTATTCATCAAACTCGATTGCGAGCCTGCGCCCTTGCTGCTGGCCTTTGTCCTTGGGCCGATGATGGAAGAGGAGTTGCGCCGCTCCGTCAACACCGCGCGCGGTGATTGGACGGTGTTTTTCAATCGCCCGTTAAGCCTTTCGCTGTTGGTTGTGGCCGCGATCCTGCTGTTAATAATCGTCGCGCCGAACATTCGCAAAAAACGCGAAGAGGCGTTTCATGAATAATGTGGCGCGGTAGCAGAAAACTGGAAAAAAGGTGGCGGCGGGACGTTACACCTACGCTATCCTCCACTCCCCACTGTTACGGGCTTCCCGCTAGCTGACTCATCAAATGATCGGCGTACCCTTGACGAGGCTTCGAGCAAAGGCCGCGAGATCCCCCGCGAAGTGCTCCGGTTCCTCCCAGTGGAGCGTGTGGCCGGCACTCTCGTACGCCACGAGCCTTGAGCCTGCGATAGCCGTCAGAAGGGCGTCCTGATCGCTCCGGCTACAGAATGTGTCCCGCGCTCCCCAGACGATGAGGGTGGGCACCTTGATCCTGCCAAGTTCGCTCGTGAAATCGTCCGCCAGAAAACCTTCGAACGCCGTCCGCCATACCCGCGCCGGGACCTTGAGACTCTCCTGCACGACGGTTTCCAAAAACACCTCGGGCACCGGCTGCGCCAGCGTGCTCTCTTGGAACTCGCGCACGAAGCCCGGGTCGATTGGATCTGCCAGTCGTGAAACGGCAGACTCCCAGAACTCCAGCACCGCTGGGTTGCCTCGGTAGGCGTGAAACGCGCCCACCAGCACCAGCCCCAGAGTGCGTTCTGGGTGGTCGATCGCAAAGCGAAGCGCGTTGGTGCTGCCCATGGAGTGGCCGACCACCACCGCCGGCCCGATCCCCAGAGCATCCATAAATGCCACCACGTCTGCGGCGAAATCGCGAGTACGATATACAGCCGCAGGGCGATCTGCGTCGCCGTGCCCCCTTTGCGTGAGGGCGAACGCGTGGATGGACGCGGGCAGGTGAGGCAGCACAGGCCCGAACGAGTGCCAGGAGTCGGTAAAGCCGTGTAGGAAGATTAGGGGAACACCGCACGGGTCTCCCTGCTCCACATAGGGGAGCCTTACCTGCTGGTTGGAAAGCTCAATTGACTTAATGACGAGTTTCGTGTGTGCTCTCCTAGGGCGAACAGGGTTATTGCGGGCTGTTTGATTGGAAATACTGCTCATCTTGGTCTCTACAATGCCTGGCATGATGGTCTCCGCTGAGTTTAAGTTTGCGTGGTCAAAGATTAGCGCGCGGATGCGTAGGACACTAAAGCCATTTCGGCAAGGAATCGGACGAATCGGCCATCAATGCATCGAGCTCATCCGTGACGGTCGCCATAGCAAAAGTTTATCTCGCTGTATCTGGATCAGGCGGTAACCGCTTCGACCGACGAGGAACCCGGGCAACGTTTCGCCCACGCTCAATTGGCGCTTGCGTTTTGACTATTGCGATCGACCGATCGGACAGGTCCTTCGGTGGGGTACGAAGATGCAGGATTCTTTAGCCGACTATTTCGGCGCAAAGTAAACCTCACTCCCTCGTAGTAAGAACGCGCTGCGCTGCCCAGCTACACGAGGAGCGCAACGGCTCGCGATGACTTTATTTCCCTTGCCCGCGTGATAGAGCATACAACGTCCGCGAGTGGAATTCGCGCTGATACAAGATGTAGACCACCATTACAGTCGCGGGAAACAGCAGCCACGGATGCAGGAACCAGATCAGCACCGCCATGGAAAAATAATACGCGCGCAAGCCGTCGTTCAGATTCTCTGCGGAATAGGTGGCGACGTTGGTGATCATGTCGATGAACTCCGCGTGCTGCTCCGGCTGGTCCGTCGGCGGCGGGGCCGCAC
>JBKKAO010000068.1:0-6255 GCA_046714645.1 Burkholderiales bacterium
GCTCCTGTTCAACCTCGTCCACTCCCTCGCCGGCTGCGGCGGCCGTCTTCTCAGGCGGCAGATAGCGGGCTGCCGGCATCGCCGTATCCGCGTCGCGTTGAAAGCCTGCGGCGAGTTCTTCCATGAGGCCGCTACGCTGCGCGGAATCAACGTTCACGCTGGCCAGCTTGCCGTCGATCAGGTTCAGCAGCGGGCGAACTTCTTGCCGTTGGCGGGGCTCCGCCCGGCGGCCCTTATCAAGCCCACTGGCAATCTGGTCCAGAACCGCCAGCCCCGCCTCCCATTCCTCGCCCCGCATGCCCTCGCGCATCTCCAGCAGGACCAGGTACTGGCGCCAGCCTCCGTCCAAAAACCGCAGGAGCAGTTGGGGCACCTCCCGCCCGGCGAACCGGGCCTCCAATGCATCGCTGACCCGGGCACGGGCCTGCCGGATCCGCTCTCTGGCTTCGTGAGCCTCCTGCAGGCGGGCCACTCGCGCACGGCGAGACTGCCTGATGGGTGCGAGCATCTTGACCAAGCTGTCGCGCACTGTGGCGTAGATGCCCGGATCCTCGCCGGCCCGGCTGCAGATACGTTCCACCATGAGGGTGAGGAAGCGCTGCAACTTGGGATCGAAGAACTTGCCCTTGTTGTCGGCCGCCATGGCGTATTGATCGAGCAAGTTGACCACCTGGCGAGCGGGATGATCCGGCGAGACGAGAAAACCCTCGTCTTCGATCGCCAGCTTGAGCAGGGGGCGCTCCAGACGCCTGAGGAGCTGTTCGGCCTCGGAACTGGCGACATATTCCGCCCTTGCCCGCCCGATAAGACCAGAGGCCATGTCCAGGGTCTGCCGGTAGGGCGGTGCGATGCGCATGGGGTTTGCGCCCGCCGAGGTGAGCCACGCCTGCACCTGGTCGCTCAGAGCGGGAGACTGCGCGCCATCCGGAGACTGCCCCAGGGGGAGGGGTAAGGAATTGAGCGCGGCGAGCAGTTCCCTCAGATTGGCCTCCGGCAATGACTCGCTGGCGGCCTCCGCCCCCCCTTCCGCTGGCCGGCCACCCTCCATCCGCCGGCTTGTCTGCTGAAGCCAACCCGCCATCTCGATAGGGTAAGGCCGGTGCCCAGGGAAGGCAGGCGCCCATCCGCCCGCGGATCTTCCCCTGGAATAGGCATCGGCAGGCAGGACACTCGCCTGGCCACCCAAGGTCCTAGCGGGCTGGTTGATGCTAGCCAGAATTCTGTCCAGGCTGTACTCGGTGCTCTCCGGCGCGGGCGCGATGCCGGGTATGGCCTCGGACTGGCTCTGCGGGTTGCGATTGTTCAGCGTGCCGGCAATTCCGGCTGGCTCGGATTGGGGCTCGTCCACGTGGTCCTGGGGGGCAGGCGCATCCGGTTTGACAGCGCTCGTCTTGCGTTTAGGAGGGGTGGCGGGCTGCAACGGGGCCAAGACCTTGTTCAACAGCTCGTACAGGCTGAGACTGTGGTGGGTGAGCGCCTGGCTGAACGTCCGGTAGAGGATTACCCGCATGGCGTTGGAAAACTTCAGGAACTGGATGGCGTCCTGGAAGTTGCGGCAGATCAGCTCGGGTGCATAAGGGTTGCGCTTGCGCTCCAGCGACGCACCAATCAGCAGGCTGAAGCCGCGCTCGAATTCGGCCAGTTGGTTCGTGACCGCCAACTCCACCTCATTGATGGCCCCCGACAGGTTCAGCCAGTCCTGGAACTCGTCCTCGCCGATGAGGGAAAGCCCTGTGTGCGTTTCCTCAGTATCTTGGACATCCTCCGGTTGACCGATGCGCTGAATGTGCTTGCTGATGGTGTTGAAGAACTCTTCTTGAAGCTGGACCCTGCCCTGTGTCAACAACTGGCCGCCTTGGACATAACGGGAACGCTCCATGAAACTGCTCAATCCATAGCTCGCCTCGGTGAGATTCACAGGCGCCTGGGAGAAGAAGTCCTGCAGCACCGCACCCAGGAAGTTGCGAAACAGGTTGCTGCACTCCTGATGCATGGCCTTTCCCTGCACGGGGTCGACGCTTTGTTGCAACACAGAGGGGATGGCGGCAGTTGCAAGGGCAGCGGCGTGCAATGCCTGCAGGGCATCGCCGGGCATGTGCTCAACATAGAGACCGAGGCCGCCCGCCGAGATGTGGGCGACCAGTGTGTCGATCAGGAAGCGTTGCCCCTCTCTTCCCGCCCCGGCGAACTCAACCTGGGCCGGGGCCCCCGCCAACCGGGGAAGCAAGGCATCCAGGACCTGCTTGCCGGGAAACGACAGATAAAGCCCGTTCAAGCAGTAGTTGCGGATCTCGCAGGGCAAAGCAGAGCCGGCACAACGGAAGCGCGCGGCCTCCCGTGTTGCAAGTCTGGGGTGACGGCGTTGAGCCCGGGTGCCTGTATGTGCCATGAACCTAGCTGGAGTATTTCGTTGCGATGAATGTACTACGGAATCCGCTCAAGATGCCCAGGCCTTCCCCGGCCGGTCTTATTGCGGATCTCCTCTTCCGAAATTCCACGCAGATTCGCGATCTCGGCTTGGGAGAAGCCCTTCAGCAATATAGCCGCAAATGGGTTTTATGGCGGATGGTACATGTATCGTCCCCGCTCAATGCTCGAAAAATGGGGAAAGTTCGCGCATGGCGTGGTGCGGGTCACCGCCTCTTCCAGTGGCACTTGTCGCAGCGTGAGCGGTAGTCCTGATAGGCCTTGTACAGCGTGTGAACCTTCTCGCCGCTAAACTAGCCCTTGAAGTCGCTGTTGCTCAGTGCAATGCTGCACATCCTGCGGATATCGTACAAACAGCACGCTTAACGTTGTCGTCGTCTTCGGCTACTCATTTCGCTTTGCCCCGGTCTGTGCTTTCTCGCCATGCTGCGTCGTTTGCTTCTCGCCGGGCTTGTAATCGCCGATTACGCTTTTCAGCGGGCAGACTGTAAACGCAGGGCATTTCTTGCAGCCAACGACTATTGCGATGGGGCATAGCGTCATCTTACTTCTCCTTTATTCTGCGTTACCGCAGTTTACTCTTCGCGCATTGAAGCCGCATAGCGTGAAAGCCGTGAAGCCGGACTCAATACCTACTGTCCTTTGGTTTATCTCCCTTCGGCCAATCGTGTTCCTTCCCGGGAAAATCAGGTCGTGGCTGATGCGTGAAGAATACCGCCACGTCGAATGCTTCCTGTTCGGACAAGGTGTCGTCTTGACCCAGAGGCATGTTCGCTTTGACGAACGCGGCTGCGGTGTTGACGCGCGCCATGCCCGCCCCGATGTTGAAGGAGCGCGGCCCCCACAGCGGTGGAAACACGGTCTCGCCCTGTTCGTTGTAGGTTCCCTCGCCCTCCTTGCCGTGGCACAGCGCGCACTTTTCCGCGTAGATGCGCTCGCCGCGTTTGGGGTCGGCGGGCTCGGGTGCGCTGATGCGCTTGAATCCGCGGCCAGGACCATCTTGGCCAGTAGGCACGCCGCGAGAGAGCCACTGCATGTAAGCCAAGATGCCGCGCATCTCGTGGCTGTCTACGGGCAGCGCCCGGCCGTTCATGGAACGTTCGAAGCAATCGTTTACGCGGTCCTCAATTAGGTTTACGCGGGCATTGCGGCTTCGATACTCCGGAAATACGCCCCAGATGCCTACCCAGGGGGATGAATAGGGCTTACGTCCGGCATCGAGATGACAGCTGGTACAGTTCAATGCGTTGCCCGAGAACTGAGGCACTGCCTGCGGTGTATGAGTTAGGATGCGCTCTCCCAGCCGGATGGCGTCGCCGGCCGGTCCTAGCGGCATCTGCTCACTCCCGCTCTGTGCCACGGCCGGCAATAGCCAACTCCACAGTAGCGCCGCCAGGCATAGCTGCCGCGGCGCCTGCCACAGTCCGGTCATCTTGATCCACTCGCCTCCCATGGGCATAGGACAATATCGCAGTTCATCTGGCGGCCAAAATGCCTCACAATCACACCTTTCGCGCTTGCTGCTAACGGAGGAGATTTTGAACCATTTGCTATGCGGTTTCTTGCTGGGCCTCGCTGTGGTGACCCCCACCGCCGCGGCCGATACTTATACCATCGACCCTCGCCACACCTTCCCGGTGTTCGAAGTATCGCACTACGATTTTTCCCTGCAACGAGGGCGCTTCAACAAAACCACTGGCAAGGTCACGCTCGATAATACGACCAAGTCGGGGGCCATCGAGATCACCTTGGACGTGAACTCCATCGATATGGGCATCGACAAGTGGGATGAGCAGATGAAATCCGATGCGTATTTCGATGCGGAGCAATTTCCCAGCATCGTCTACCAGTCGGACAAGGTTCTGTTCCTCGGTGACAGGCCCGTGGCTGCCGAAGGTACGCTGACTATGTTAGGAGTGCGCAAGCCTGTTAACCTCGCTATTACCGGATTCAAGTGCGGCCCGAACCCCATCAACAAGAAACCCATGTGCGGTGCTAATGTTAGCGCCCAGATCAAACGCTCCGAGTTCGGCATGACGCGCTCGCTGCCGGGAATTGGCGACGATATCAAAATCATGATCGCCGTAGAAGCCTTTAAGGACTAGGAGGCCGTATGCAAATCAAACTATCCATGACGGTTAATGGGAAGCCCGTGAGCGCGGAAGTAGAACCGCGCACCTTGCTGGTGGATTTCATCCGCGACAAACTGAAACTCACGGGCACCCACGTGGGTTGTGACACCGCACAATGCGGTGCCTGCACCATCCATGTGAACGGACAAGCAGTCAAGTGCTGCAACATGCTCGCAGTGCAAGCCAATGGCACGCAGGTAGTCACCATCGAAGGCATCGCGCCCGCTAGCGATAAGCTCCATCCCATGCAGGAAGCCTTCCGCGATCACCATGGGTTGCAATGCGGATTTTGCACGCCAGGCATGGTGATGAGCGCCATCGATCTCGCCCGCAAGCACGCTGACCCGACGGAAGAGCAAATACGCTCCGAGCTCGACGGCAATATCTGCCGGTGCACCGGCTATCACAACATCGTCAAGGCCGTGCGCGCGGGTGCCGCCGCCATGAAAGGGTAGAGATCATGTACGCATTCAAGTATTCCAAAGCGGCAGGCGTCACGGATGCCGCAGCCAAGCTCAGCGCCAACCCTGAAGCCAAGCTCCTCGCCGGCGGCCAGACACTGCTCGCGGCCATGAAGCTGCGCCTGGCTTCCCCCAATGAGCTGGTGGATTTAAGTGGCATCGCTGATCTCGCCGGCATCAAGGCCGAGGGTGGCGCCATCGTTATCGGAGCCATGACGCGGCATGCTGAAGTAGCGAGCTCCGCCACTGTTAGCAAAGCGATCCCCGCGCTGGCCAAGCTCGCGGGCGGCATCGGCGATCGCATGATCCGCAACATGGGAACCCTCGGAGGATCGCTCGCCACCAACGACCCCGCCGCGGATTACCCCGCAGCCGTCCTCGGATTGGGTGCCACCGTGCAAACGAATAAACGAAAGATCGGCGCCGATCAGTTCTTCACCGGCATGTACGGCACCGCGCTTGAAGCGGGCGAGATCATTACGTGCATTTCTTTCCCCGTACCCAAGCGCGCGGGCTACGTAAAGTTTCGCAATCCGGCATCGCGCTACGCCATGGTGGGTGTGTTTGCCAGCGAGAACAACTCCGGAATTCGCGTGGCTGTCACCGGCGCCGGACCTTGCGTGTTTCGGGTTCCTGCCATGGAGAAAGCGCTGGCGGCGAGGTTCGCGCCGGAGTCCCTCGCCAATATTTCCATCGCCCCGGACGATTTGAGTTCCGATATGCATGCCTCGGCGGAGTACCGCGCGCACCTGGTTACCGTCATGGCCAAACGCGCGCTTGAGGGCGCGATCTCGGGCCACTAAACCATCAACCCCTTCGAATAACGGGCCTCGGACTGAGGCCCGTTTTGCTTCCTGTCCATGCCCACTCCACAATCGGTAGACGAAACCCTCGAATTACTCAATCGCGGCGACTACATCGCGGAACGCAGCCTGGCGACCTCCGTGTATCTAGCACTGCGCATGGGCCGTCCGCTGTTTCTCGAAGGCGAGCCGGGCGTGGGCAAGACGGAGATCGCCAAGGTTCTCGCCCATACCCTTGGCCGGAAATTGGTTCGCTTGCAATGCTACGAAGGCCTGGATGTCGCCTCGGCGGTGTACGAGTGGAACTACTCGCGGCAGATGATCGAGATTCGCCTCGCTGAAGTGGAAGGTGCCCGCTCCCGCGAAGGTCTCACGCAAGACATCTTTTCCGAGCGTTTTCTTATTCGCCGCCCCATTCTTCAGGCACTGGAG
>JBKKAO010000069.1:0-10142 GCA_046714645.1 Burkholderiales bacterium
TTCCAATCGCGACAATGGAACCTTTGATTCTTTCAATCGTATCGGAGGGGGTGCCGGCGAAAGTCGTCAAGAGGCAACAGCTTAGCGCGAAGCCTAGTATTACCCTCGAAAATCCGCTCGCTTGCGAGAGGAGCAAAGATGTGATGGTGTTCACGCGGTGGTCGCGATCCTTGCCGCCTGGCTACCTTCCCGCAGGAACCAACTCACCGTCTCCGTAAGGCCGACTTGAACGTCATGCGTTGGCACGTACTCCAACAATGCCGACGCTTTACTGATGTCCGCGAGGGAATGGCGAACATCTCCGTCCCGGAATGGACCGTATACCGCCTTGGCTTTGCTAGCGGCCACATTGCGCTCACCCACTAAAGTTCGAATGGATGTGTACAGCTCATTGAGGGTGGTGCGTTCTCCGACTGCCACGTTATAGACCTGGTTAGCGCTAGAAGAAGCAGCGAGGGCCGCCCGGATATTCGCCTGTACTACGTTCGCGATGTAACAAAAATCCCGGCTCGTTTCGCCATCACCGTTGATGGTGACTGGCTCACCGTTCACCAGCGCGTGGGTCCAGCAGGGAATAACCGCCGCGTAAGCGCCACGAGGATCTTGCCGGGGCCCGAAAACGTTGAAGTACCGGAGCGAAATCCACTCGAGTCCATAACAGGTGCCAAAAACTTGAGCGTATAACTCGTCCACGCGTTTTGTGACCGCATAGGGAGACAGCGGATTGCCGACTTCATCCTCTAACTTTGGAAGACCGGGGTGATCGCCGTAGGTGGCGGAGGATCCCGCAAAGACGAAACGCTGCACCTTCGCATCGCGCGCGGCAACTAGCATGTTCAACGTACCGGTGACGTTGGCCGCGTGGGAAATGAGCGGATCTTCGATGGAGCGCGGTACTGAGCCCAAGGCCGCCTGGTGCAGAATGATCTCTGCCCCCCGGCAAGCTTCTTGGCAGGTAGCAAGATTTCGAATGTCCCCCTCGATGAACCGGTGGCGCTTCCAAGCCGAGGGGCCGGCGATGGATTCCACTTGATCCAGATTGTGGCGATAGCCGGTCGAGAAGTTATCGAGACTGGTAACTGTCTGTCCCGCTTTCAGAAGCGCCTCGACTAAGTGGGATCCGATGAATCCGGCGCTTCCCGTCACGAGCCAACGTCTAGGGTTGGCTGCCAACCATTGCTGTAGATCGTGCTGCATGGGGCTTCCTTAGCGAGTGTAACTTCAATCCTTGAGTCCAAACCGGTCCATGAGGTCATAGAGGGTCGGTCTGCTTACCCCCAAGAGTTCCGCAGCTTTGCTGAGATTTCCATTCGCCCGGCTTAGAACGCGCGTGATCGCGATCCGCTCCGCATTTTCCCGGATCGTCCGTAGGTTGAAGGCATCCTCGCCTTCAACTTCCGAAGCGTTGAGGCCGATATCTTCTAATCGAATCGTGGCATTGTCGGCCATGATCACCGCGCGCTTGATGGAATTCTCCAGTTCACGCACATTGCCCGGCCAGGGATGAGCCTCGATTGCCGCGATCGCTTCAGGAAGTAGTGCCATGGAGCCTTTGCGATTCTCGGCCGCATACTTTTGCACGAAAGCATGGGCCAGCAGCACCGCATCGCCCGGCCGATCGCGAAGCGGAGGAACGTTGAGTACGATCTCGGCGAGCCGGTAGAAAAGATCCTCTCGGAACCTCCCCGCGGTAATGAGTTCCTTCAAATTCTGATGGGTCGCGCAAACCACCCGCACATCGATCGGGATCTCTTCGCGGCCACCGACTCGCTCAATGGTGCGCTCCTGCAAAAAGCGCAACAGTTTGGCTTGGAGCGCACCAGGCAGATCCCCTATTTCATCGAGGAATAGGGTGCCACTGTTGGCGGTCTCTATCTTCCCGAGGGTCTGCTTGTTCGCCCCGGTGAAGGCGCCTTTTTCATAGCCGAACAACTCGCTTTCCAGCAAGGTCTCGGGGATGGCGGCGCAGTTGATGGCGACAAAACGCTGATCGCGCCGCGGGGACATGTCATGGGTGGCCCGCGCAAGCAGTTCTTTACCCGTGCCAGACTCTCCCAGAATAAGAACGGTAGCGGTGGAGTTGGCGACCTTCTCCACCGTGCGGCAGGTCTTCAGCATCTGCGCATCACGCGTAATGATTCCAGATAAGGGCGGGCGGCCCTGGGCAACGAGTTGCCGGTTCTCGTTCTGCAAGTCATAGAGCCTGAAGGCGCGATTGATGGTGAGTCCGAGCAGATCCGGATCGAAGGGCTTCTCGTGAAAATCGTAGGCGCCCAGACCTATGGCGCGCACGGCGTGGGAGCGGTCGCTCTGGCCAGTCAATACGATGACCTTCGAGTTCGGCGATAGGCCGAGCAACTCCTCCAGCAGGCGAAATCCCTCGTTAGTGGAATCAGGCTCCGGGGGCAATCCCAGATCCATGGTGACCACGGCTGGTTCGTGGCGGCGAACCGCTCCTAGCGCACTTTCGCGGTCTTTGGCCAACACGACCTCATATTGATCGAAGGCCCAACGCATCTGCTTTTGTAGTGCGGGGTCATCCTCCACCATGAGAAGGGTGCGCTGTCTATCGCTCATGCCACCTCGCGCAGGGCCTGTCCGGACTTGGTCTGGGGTAAGACAACGGTCATCCTCGTGCCCTCATTGAGCGTACTTTCCACCATCAACCTTCCACCCAGAGAGCTAATGTACTGTTGGCTCTCATAGGCTCCTATGCCCATGCCCGTCGCCTTGGTGGACTGAAATGGTTTGAAGAGCTGATCGCGGATAAATTCTGGCGTCATCCCAGCGCCTGAATCGATTACAGCTATGCATGCTTCGTTTCCTTGAGTCAACACTTGCACGGTCACCTTTGCCTCGTCCGCGCTGGCCTCCAGCGCATTCTGCACAAGATGGCCCACCACCCGCTCTAAACGATCCTCGTGCCCAAGCACCGACACGTCCTCGCCGCCCACGAATCGAATCCGGTGCCGCTGGGCCGCCTTGGCCTCACCGATTCGTAGAAGTACCCGAGCCAGATCCACCGACGTGGGTTGCTCCACGGGAACGGTGCCCGAGCGAAGTTGTAACAGCATATCGTTCATCCGCTTAACGACATGTCCAACCGTCAACAATAGGTCTTCTTGAAACTCAGGATTGTTCTTGTGCCGTTGGGCGTTCTTGAGCAACAGGGAAAGCTGGGCGACCAGGTTCTTGAGGTCGTGCACGACGAAAGCCGACAACCGGTTGAAGGCGTCGAACTTCTTCGCCTCCAGTAACGCCTCGTTAGCTTCGATTTGAGTAAGATAGCTCGCGCACTGCCGGGCAGCGGTCTTGAGCAAATCCAGCACCTCCCAGTTCAACTCCGCGCCCGATCGCGGGGTAAGGAGGACTACGTAGCCGAACAACTCCTTCTCGGCCGCCATCAAGGGCACCGCGATCCAGGCCTCAGGAATGGCATTGATCCATTCCGGGAGAATCAGGTCCTTGTATTCTTCCGGCCGGGCGCGAACGGACTTCAAATCCACCACCCATCCCTTATCGGCGAGGAACGCGGCAAGAGGGGCATCCAAGCACTCCTCAGCCTCCACCTGGGGCATGCTCCAACGCGCCACCTGCTTCCATCGCTCACCCCGCCTGAGCCAAAGCCCTCCGCCTGGGCTTTCGACTAGATCCGCCAGCGCCTTGACGCTACGCTCGTAGATCCCTTCCTCCGAAGCATGGTCCGAGAGCGCCTGTGTAAAGCTTAACCACTGCTCCCGGTAGTCGAACCGGTAGGAAAAGAAATGCTTGCTGACCCACACCCGCACCCGCGAGCGCATGGTCCCGGACCAGAACAACATAAGCAGCACCAGCACGGCCCCAAAAACAAAGGTGACCTGTAGGAAACGAGCCCACTCGCCGCCGAACTCCCTGAGGTAATAACCCCCTCCTGCCACCGCTAGCAAGTACAAGCCCGAAGCCAGGAGCGCCGTCGAATGAAAAGCGACTTGACGCGATACGGTCAGTGTGGCTTTCCAGCCCCTTGTGCGCGCAATGGACAAGGCCACGAAGGGCACGATAAGCGCATGCGCCAAGCCCCTGGCGCTCCACACCACGCCGTCGAGCTTCCCAAAAAGAAACGCATCCGCGAAGCAATACAGATCGAAGGCGTAGGCCCCTCCGAGGCCAATACAGATCGGTTTGATGGCCCATCTATGGGATTCCGGCGTATTGCGCAGTAGTTGCTCCACCAGCGCCAGACCCGCGATGGATACCCCAAGCCAAGTACCAAAAATCACCCGATCGGAAGCACGAAACTCCGGCCACCCAAAGGGCACTAACCAAGTTGAGAGAAAGTTCGCTCCTACCAGCGCGAAAGCAACGAATGCAAGCCCACGAATGAAAAGTGGCGTCGAATTTCCGTTGCTAACGAGCGCCGCCGGCACGTTGCTGCGAAAGATCGCCAGGAGGACACCTGTCCACAGAGCCGCCCGTAGCAGATCCATCATGCTCACTAGATGCCAAGCGATACCAGCTTGGATGAGGCCGGCGGCCACACCACTCAACTGCCAACCCAGGGTCGTCACCACGGCAGCAACGAGCACCGTTACACGAATGGCGCTATTGGACGCGAAGAGGAGTTGGACCAGCAGGAATAAGAACGCGGCACTCCCAATGGCGAAACTAAGGGTTGCGTAGGTTAGGAATGATGTTTCCACGTCTTCAAGAAGTTCGCCAAGCCGGATGGAAGGAATACCGCGATGCTGGCGGTATATTACGATAGGAGTAGCCCCCTATCGCAGGCTAACGCTGTTCGGGCGCCTTACTGCCCATGGGCCGCAAGCACTCGCTTGTGGAACTATCGCGCACCCTCGCCAAACAAGACCACTCGTACGGTTTCGGCCAAGATCGAGATATCGAGCCAGAGCGTCTGATTCTTGACGTAGTACAGGTCGTACTCGAGTTTCAATTTCGAGTCTTCCTCCGAGGCGCCGTAGGCTGCCCTCACTTGCGCCCAACCCGTCACGCCGGGTTTCACGCTATGGCGCGCACCATAGAAGGGAATCTTCTCCGTCAACTGCGATACGAAGAAGGGGCGCTCCGGGCGAGGTCCCACAAAGCTCATCTCCCCTTTGAGTACGTTGAACAACTGGGGTAGTTCATCGATACGGGTCCGGCGAATGAACCGGCCAACGGGTGTCACACGCGGATCGTTTGGAGAGGCCCATCGCGGTGTGCCGTCCTTCTCCGCATCGGTACACATGCTGCGAAACTTCAATAGCCCGAACGATCTTCCACCTCGGCCGATGCGCTCTTGTCTAAAGATGATGGGGCCACCCGATTCAAGATATATGGCCAACGCCGCTGCGAGCACCACCGGCGACATCAACGCGAGCAGGGCAGCCGACGCCGATAGATCAAACAGGCGCTTTACAACTAGGCGTAGGCGCCCTTTTCGAAAACCTTCTCCGTATATCAACCAGCTCACTTTTAACGACTCGATCGGAACCGCGCCTCGGACAGATTCGAAAAATCCCGACAGGTCTGTCACTTTCACACCGTGTAAACGACAATTAAGTAACTGGCGCAAAGGCAACACTCCGCCGCGTTGTTCTCTTACCGCAACGATTACCTGATCCACGCGGTAGGTTCGCACAATCTCTTCGACACCGGCTTCCGTCCTAAGTACGCGATTCCCGGAGACCAACATAGGCTCCGAGGCGCTAAGCGGATAGAAACCAACCAGCGTGATTCCGCTTCCATGCATCGCGCTTAGGGTCTTGTCAACCTCTAACGCGCCCGCTCCGGTACCGAGCACGAGTATTCGATGAGAGAACCATCCGGATACCGCCTTGGAAATCGTTTTGAGTATGGGTTTGCGAAACGTCACGACTGCGATAACACCAAGGATGGTGGTCGAGCCAATGGCCGCTTGGTACAGCTCACCATCAGGCAGGAGCAGAAAGACTCCGTAGGCCGCCGCGCACCCGATAATCAGGGCCGTTAAGGATCTCATCACTGACTCGCCATTGTCGGTCTGCCTGCCTAATTGGTATACCCCTAGTACGCCATTGACGGTCACGAGCAAAGCGGCAAATAGCACGGCGGGAAAAACTGGACTTACGGCGAAGGGGGAAAAGGACTGCTCGCCCATGGTAGTCGCTAGTAGCATGAGCAAAAAGAAAACGCTCCCCTCCACACAAGCTTGAAGAAAAGTAGCGACGCGAATTTGCATCCCGAATAGATCGACCACGCGTATGCCCCCTGGTTTGTTGTAGAGGGTCTTCAGCGCGATCCGTGCCATCCGCGTCGTTGACACTTAGCTCTTGCTCTCTACCTTCACTACCTAAACAACGTACGCACGGAAGGTCTCGCCACGGGCCTAACGATTTAACCCGCCCTACCCAATGGGTGCGGGTAAGCACCCATTGGGCTCGCCACGATCGACTAATTTATTAAGCTAATTCAATCCAATGGCGGACCACAATAAACTAAAGGATTAGCTGGGCTAGGTCAATCTCCTACATCGAACATGAGGACAAGGATTAAATCCCAGATCATCCGAAGGTAGCAGTTGGCTTCTAAAAGCCCGTGGGACCGCGGATCCGAAGTTGACCGATTGCGGATTAACGGAGAGGCCCATGTCTTGAAGCCGTCGGCAATCTACCGTTGGAAAGTCAAGTTTTCGACAACCCTCACGGAACGTTCGCAAACCAAGTAAGTCTTCTCGACCGTGAAAAGAAAAAGGGGACGCCAATCTAGGAATAGAACAATCTCTGCTACTCTTTCATCTACCCAACCCCTTGAAACAGGAGGTAATCCCCATGGCTGAGCGTCACGACGACCGCATGACCGATCCCAAAATGGATCCCGCTTCGCTCTACAAAGAGGAAGTATTCACCGACCGGAAAGTAGGCATGATCCGCGTGATGTACCCAGTGAAGGCGGACGGCACGACGGACGCCGCGCGCGCCACGCTATATGTTGGCGAGGCGCAAATGTATACCTCGATGGGGGCCTTGCCGCTTAGCTTCGAGATCGATGCTGAGTCTCTCCAGGAGGCCGTATCCAACTATGCCGCAGCCGCCAAAGATGCGGTCGAGCGCACGGTACGGGACATCCAGGAGTTGCGGCGCCAATCCGCCTCCTCCATTGTCATCCCGCAGGCGGGCGCGCCGGGATTCCCCACGCCCATGCCTGGCGGAGGGAAGATCCAAATTCCTTAAGCCGGCTTGATCCGAGATTCGGGCTCCCATTCTCGCCACTGGCGCAGCATAGGGAAATACAATCCGAGCCGGATAGGGCGTTGTTCGCCGAGGTCGCGCATGAGGACGGCGTAGCGTTCCAGTTGTTCGCGATGGCGCGCCTGCTCGCGATCCAGAAACTGCGTCAGATCAGCGCCTTCATGGGTTCCGGTCTTGAAATCGACAATCCAACGCGCGCCTTGGTCATCGACGAAGGTCCGGTCTATGGCCACCGTCACGAGCTGGCCCTCCACCACACCGGTCAGCCGCAGTTCAGACCTCGCCGCTTCATGGCATGAGAGGATCCAAAGTCCCCGGGGATCTTCCACGACTTGAAGAACTGCTGCTCGAGTTCGCGCCAGGGCTGCCGGAATTTCCGTCTCGGGAAGCCCTAAGCCTCTCAAATCCCGCGCAAAAAAAGCCTTGTTACCTTCCACGCGGGCGGATGTCCAAGTCTCGACGCCGTCCTCGGCGATGTGCTGCAGCACACGATGCACTACCACACCCACTATCCTCGCGGTCTCCGAGGCCCAGGAGAATTCCACCTCGGCCCTAGACACCGGAGCTTGCGATGGGCGCGGGCTACGCAACCCCCCCGGTGGCGCCGGGGGTTTCCAATGAGACGCTCGCCGGCGCAGCACTCGCGGCGCCTGGACGGTCTGCTGAACCAGCGGCGCGGCCCCCTGTAGGGCTTCGAAGTGATGGCTGATGACCGGCCAGAGGTGCGCCAGGAGCGAACCATGATTGGGCGCATCGCGAACTTGGCCTTGTGCATCGGCGTTCAAGTGGCCGAGCAAGTGCAAATGCGATTTCGCGCGCGTCGCGGCCACGTAGAGCAACCGTATCTCCTCGTGTCTGGCACGCGCACGTTCCATGATGGAGAGCGCGCGGTAGATGGGATCCTCGGACCTGCGGTTCTCCCCAATGGGGGCTAACAAGAGATCCGGGCTGCCCCGCGGCCTTGGGCGCTCCATCCAGCGCAACAATTGCTGCGCATCCTGAGCGCGTTTGTAACCCAGACCTGGGAGAATCACGGTGTCGAACTCAAGACCCTTCGCCTTGTGGATGGTCATGACTTGGACAGCATTCTCCCCGGCTGCCACGGCACTGGCGAATAGCGCGCGAACCTCTACGGCTAACCGGTCAGGATCGATGGTGCCCTCGTCTTCCGAGGCCTCGAGTAATTCGAAGAAAACCCGAGCATCCGCAAGAACGTTGCTATCCTCATAGGACCCCGGGCCGCCTAGTGCGGTCCATGCCCCTTCCACCCAGCGTCGCGGGGATTGCCGCTGCCGGTCCTCCACAAACTCCGATAGCTTAGACTCCAATTGCTTGGCCCGTGCGCGGCCGTCCTCGCTCATGGATTCCAGCACGGCCGCGCTCCGCAAGGAATCCAGAATCGGTCGATCGTGAGGCCGCCCTGCGGCACTCGCCACGACTTCCAAGTCTGCTAAGGCCAGGCCACACCAAGGAGCCCTCAATACCGCTAACCACGCGATACGATCGGCGGGATGCGTGAGGGCGCGCGTGAGCGCGGTCAGATCCATTACCACGGGGCGGTCCGCCAAAGATTCGATTTCTATGGCCTGTACAGCCGCTCCGGCGCGCCGAAGCGCGGGCAGGATGCTCGCGACGTGGCTCCGGCTGCCGACAAGGATCGCGATGCTTCCCCCACCGCCCTGCCGCAACGCCTCCTCAATGATGTGGAGCACCCGCTTCGCCTCCTGCTGCCGGTCGTTGCCCGCCAGCGGGTGGACGGTTACAGCGGGCATTGGCAACCCGGCGCGAAAGGCTTCGGATCTCGAAAAAGGCACTGCGCCGCTGGCCAAATTTTCCGTCCTTGGCAGCACTCTGGAGAAACACTCGTTGCACCAGTTCACCAGCCCCGCCTGAGAACGGAAATTGGCGGAGAGCGTAAGAGGCGTCAGTCTAACCGTCCCGATCCCCGATGAGCGGGCGCGCAGATAGAGCCCCACTTCGGCTTCCCGGAAGCGGTAGATGGATTGCATGGGATCACCTACGACAAACAAGGTCCGCCCATCGCCTTGTTGCCAACCCGCGGTGAGCCGTTCGATTAACTCGTACTGGGTCTGCGAGGTGTCTTGAAACTCATCGACCAACAAGTGGCGGATTCGGTAGTCGAGCGATAGCGCCAGGTCCGTGGGTGCGTCCTCCGCGCCCAAAGCCCGGAGGGCTGCTTGCGATATCGCGGTGAAATCGACGCGGGCCTTTTCCTGGAACACTAGATTGAGATGCGCCACCGCCAACGGAAGCACCTCCATCAGGGCTCCTAACGCTGCCCATTGCGCCTCGCTGTATCGCTCCGGCGGCAGTTCTCTTAGGGCATGCAGCGCCTCCAGAAAATCGCAGTGTGGCGAGAGTTCTCCGAGTAGGGACATGAACCGCGCCTTATGTTCATCACAGACTAACTTAGCCGGTCCTTTTGACGGACTCGGGAACCCGACGGTAATATTTACGCTTCGGCGCGGCGATCCCTCTTGCGTCAAAAGGAGCGCGGCAACTCCCTGCCAGCGAGCGAGGTCTCGCAACTGCCCTCCGGGAAGCGATGAAAGGTTGAGCAGTGCGCGCACAGGCGATGACTTTCCGTCCGCTTCGAGATTGCCTGCGGCAAAGCGCGCAAGCACGACAAGATCCTGCTCGCACTCGGCAGGAAAAAACGCCACAAGCTCCGCGAGCGCATCCTCGATCACATGGGCGAGACCTTGTTCCAAAGCTTGCCGGTCAAGGCGCGATGATTCACGGTCCGCCACATGCCGCAACCACTGGTCGCGTTTGGGTAGCATACGCACGAACAGGGTTTCCGCAGCGACAAAATCATTGTCCAGATGGGCTAGGACCGGGCCGATGCGCGCGGCCCACTGGGCATCCTCGTGAAGCAAGGCCAGCGTGCGGCGCGCCGCCTCTAGGTACAAAGGG
>JBKKAO010000070.1:0-14658 GCA_046714645.1 Burkholderiales bacterium
CACGAAAACCAGCCACGATGTCGAGCACCTGCTGCATGTCCTGCTTCAGGTCCAGCCGTACCAGCGTGCGCAACGTGTCGCCCTTGCCGAGCAGGTTTTCGACCATAGAGTGCGCGCCCTGGTTGGGCGTGCCCAACATCACGAAGCGCGCGCCCTCCCGCGCCATTAACGCGTCCATCACCGGGCGGCGCTTGTGGATACAGGCGCGTACCACCAGCCCTCCCATGCTGTGCGCCAACAGCCGGATCGGTTGCTGCGTCTCCTTCATCAACTTGTCGAGGAAGCTGCCAAACCGCTCGGCCAGCACGTCGAGCGGCTGGCGCCAGTCGTACGCGAAGCGTTCGACGCGGTGGCTGCGCGCCAGCTCCTCGCACAACTTGCCGTAGCTCAGTGAGAACAGCTCCTCCGCCTCGACACCGGCCTTGCCCCAGGAGATCTTCTGCAGACCGCCGGTGGCGATGTCACCCGGATCGAACCAGACCCGGTCCTTGCCGCCGGAGTTCAGGTGCGAGCCCATCACTCCCGGCAATACGACGACCACCGGCCGGTCGGCACTCGTCGCGTCCCGCGTGGCCGCGGCAGCAAGCGCAGCGTCGAAGTCTGCCGGCCCAGGCAGTGCGCTGAAGCCTTCGACTTCCAGCGGCTTGTCGGCGACCAGCCAGTTTCGCAGCGCGACGCGCGTGTCGAAGTTGACGAAGTAGCGAAAGTGCGACACGTCGGCTCCGCGGTCGAACAGCACGCGCGCGTTGGCCTTGGCGGCAACACCGGCGAGCATGGCCGCCGTGTCGACCACCAGGTCGTTGGCCTCGCTCTCGAACAGCAGAAAGTCGGTCAGCAGCACTCCGAGGCGCTTGAGCAGGTTGCCTCCCTCGATGTCACCCGCGATCACCGACATCTGGATGCCGCTTTGCACCGGCGCATCGCGCAGCAGCCGTGCCATCGGCGAGTCGGGCAGCATGGCTTCGATGCCAGGGACGAGATGGGCATTGGTGCGGTTCTTGGCGATCTCGATCACCACGCGCTTGAACGCCGAGTAGAAGGGGCTGCCGAAGAAGAACGGCACCTGGCCGATGAGTGTGAGCAGCCCGGAGAGGAAGAGGTCGAAGTTGCCGCTCGCGAGCTTGGTGCCGTTGGCGGGGCTGGCGGCGCGCACGTAGCGCTGCACCACCAGCTTGCGTTCGCGCAGCTTGGAGGCGAGCCGGACCAGTTGCGCGCGGTGCTCGGCGTGTGCGGCCTTGAGCTCTTCGATCACGCGCTGGGCCTCGTCAGCATCGGCGTCGCCGGTACCTTCGAAGGCATAACTGAAGCCATCGATGAGCGCGTCGAAATCCCCCAGGCACATCAGGTCAGCGACCAGGCCCCCGCGCGAGTGGGAAACCAGGTTGATGTGCGCGCCCTGAGGCAGGGCGTCGGTGAGATCCAGGGCGTTGTCGATCGGACTTTGTGACAGCGTGCGGTGCTCGAGCGCGAAGATGCCGCCGGTGAATCGGCCCTCCAGGTTGGCCCACAAATCGCGGTCGCCGCTACGCAGTTCGCCAAAGCTTCCGAAGGTGCTGGAACCCGTGCCGTGCACGAAGATCAGCATCGGCGCCGGGCCCTCCCCGGTCGCCGGGTCGATTGGCGCTTTCTTGCCAAAACCGGGTCCGAGCGGCTTCAACTCGGCGGCGCCTTCCCAGCGGTACAACCCGGGAGGCCGCTCCAGGCGATTTTCTATCGCCCACATCAGTGCCTTGGTGCCGGCCCAGGTCACGCCCAACTCGGCCGCCTTTGCCAGCTTGCCGGCCGCCGTCTCCCCGAGCTTCTCCAGCGCGGCATCGATGATCGCATCCGGCTTCTCGCCCGCGACAAGCGTGAATACCTTGCTTATCAGCCCGCCGATCGCGTCGCCGAAAACGCCGCGGGCTGCTGATCCTTCGGCGCGCAGTTTCTCCAGCAGGATTTCACCGTCCGGCTCTCGCACCAGCTCGGGATGTGTACGCCGCAACGTATCGCGCAACCGCTCGGCGCTGGTGATCAGCGTGCTGCCGTCGCCCAGCTCCAGCACGATGATCTCGTCGGCCTTTGCATCGTGCTGCTTCTCGACCACCCCGTCCGGCGCCCCGCGAGAACTGGCACTTACGTCGAAGCTGCCGGTCGCCCGCAGGTATGAATCGGGAAGGAAGGGATCGTCTGCCTTCGCCTGCTCGCTCGACCGGGTGGTGGGCCGAAGCAGCGGTGGCAGAGCGGTGGGGACCTTGCGGCCGGTCAAATTCAGAGAAATGGTGGAATCGGCCACAGTTGCTCCCAGTTGGTTCTTATCTCGCCCTCAGGACTGGTTGCACAACCCGAAACGGCGAATCGGGCCGGCTCGATTTGGGCTATCCGATCAGGTCAGCACCTTGCGCTTGCGCGCGTCCGCGCTGCCTACGATCTGCGGGCTTTGCGGATATTGCACCGAGGGCAGGCATACCGGGTTGACGGCGGCCTGCCAGTCGGCGTACGTCGCGCCCGGCTTGAGTGTCTTCAGTGTCTTCAGTGCGTAGTAGGTGAAAGCCCCGGTTGCGCGACCCTTGATGCGGGCGTCGTAGCTGAAGTTGTTCGGGCCTTCCTTGCATCCCGACAGCAGAAGATCGCCCGCGGCGCGCGACAGAGCGCTGCTGAAGGCCGAACTGGCTGCTGTCACCGTCATTGAAGACAAGGGCTTGCCGCTCGCGCCCTTGGGCAGTTGCGCTGCCGGCAACCAGTTGCCGATCGGCATGAAGCGCGAGCGCGGCACGTCGTCAGCATCCGGGTCGGGTGTAGCGGCTCGGGTGACCGTGCCGGAGTGACAACTGTCGGCTATCAGCACCAGTCGCACACCGGGCTTCCGGGCAGCGAAGAGCGCATGGATTTCGTCGTCGGTGAGCGCGGCGCCGTTGGTCTGGATGTCATAAGGGCAAAGCGCCTCATCGAGTCCGTCGACCTCGTCGCCGTTGGTATCCGGCACGTAGGTGCCATGGCCGGAGAAGGTGATGACGGCAAGGTCCCCGCTCACCGCGGCTTCAATCAGGGATTTGAGGCCCGCCAGCATGGCCGCCTTGGTCGCCTGCGCGTCCAGCAGCTTCGACACCGTAAATCCGCGCGCACTGAGTTCGGCGGCCCAGTCGTTGGCATCGTTCACGCAGCCGGCAAGGTCCATCTGCGTGCCAGGATAGTTGTTGATGCCGATGCACAACGCGTTTTTTTTCATGACATGTTCCTTCTTTTCGTTTCGCAAGGCAGGCGACGTCCAGGTCTCGCGAATCCAGCAGACGAAAGTAGCTTTCCCGGCGCATCCCTAGCTTGAGGTTCACGTCCTTCGCTGAGTCTACTCACTGTGCTGCACCGATCCAAGGGCGAATAGGGAAGTTAAATGCCTTCGCCAACCATCAATCTATCGCTGAGCCGGGAAATAGTCAATCGCGATCAATCGCATGGTCGGCAGTAAATAGAACTGTCCGCTTTTTGTTGATCTTGTGCGATGGCAGCAAAGCCGCGCAGGGCATTTTGGTGAGTCACGAAGTCATTATCAATCTGATCGCCAACACGAGCACGAGAGCAGACTTGAAGATCCGCGCCGAACTTGATCGAGGCAAGTACCCGACGGGCATCAAGATCACCGACGCTGAGCTGGCCTTGCTCAATCTCAAGCCGGCCCATTTTCACGGTTCACGGCGGCTGGAACTACACGGTCCTGCCAGCGCGAAGGAAAACTTAGTCATGCTATTTTTGCGCGACGCCTAAGGCTCGCCCATGTACCGTTGGGCCGCGCGGGAAGATCGTGACGGTGTTGCGGGCTTGTAGCTGTAGCGCCAGCGTTTCCAAGCGTTCATGACCAGATTCGGATACTCCATTTTCCCTAAGCTACCGTTGTAGCGGCCTAACGCACGCACCAGATTGCCGCGTTCGATATCGAGGTAGTGGCGCAAGATGACGCAGCCGTAGCGCAAATTGGTGCGCACGTGGAAAAGATTGTGTTGGTCCTCCCCAATCACCTTGACCCAGAAAGGCATGACCTGCATGTATCCCCGAGCGCCCGCGCTCGATAAGGCGTACTTGCGAAATTTGCTCTCCACGTCGATGATCCCCAGCACGAGTTGAGGATCCAAGCCGGCGCGTTTGGCCTCGTATTGCACGCTCACCAGGAAATCTTCTCGGTAGGCTTCGTCGGGTAAGTATTTCAGCAGCCGCTTCGACATGTCGTCCAGCCAATGATAGGCTTGCGTTTCAGAGTCGAAGACGAGCCGGGGGCTCGCCTGATCGGCCACCGTGCCGTGCAGGTTGGCTTTGACACTGGCGGATAAGGGTTCGTACTGTTGATTTCCGCAGTGGCCCGTCGTGGCCGTGATCATTCCCGCGATCGCGACGCACAGGCAAAGAAATAGACGGATAACCCTACCGAACATGCGCTTTCACCAACTCCACGGCTTGGCTCAAGGCCACGGGCTGAGCCTTGGTCTCGCGGCGCGATTGATATTCCACCTGTCCTTGTTTAAGTCCTCGGTCGCTTACGGTGATGCGATGGGGAATGCCGATGAGTTCCAGCTCCGCGAACATCACACCGGGCCGCTCGTCGCGGTCATCGAGAAACACTTCATGGCCCGCCCGGGTCAGTTCCTCATATAAACGATCCGCCACTGTTTTTACCTCCGCGTTACGGCCATAACCCACGGGCGCGATGGCGATCTGAAAGGGAGCGATGGGAAGCGGCCACACGATGCCGCGCTCGTCATTGTTTTGTTCGATGGCCGCCGCGACGATGCGTGACACGCCGATGCCGTAGCACCCCATCTCCATCACGCGGGATTGTCCGGCTTCATCGAGAAAAGTGCAACTCATGGCTTCGGAATACTTGGAGCGGAGTTGAAAAATGTGCCCGACCTCGATGCCCCGGCAGATGTCCAAAACGCCCTTGCCGTCGGGGCTGGGATCTCCGGCCACGGCATTGCGTAAATCCAGGTACTCGCCGGGCTCGGGCAGATCGCGTCCGAGGTTGACGCCGGTCAAATGAAAGCCGTCTTCGTTGGCACCGCAGGCGAAATCGCTCATCGCTTGGATGGAGCGATCGGCGAGCACGGGGATTTTCGCGCCCACCGGTCCGATGGACCCTGGGCTGGCGCAGACATGTTGCTTTACTTCGGCCTCGGAGGCGAAGCGAAAGCCGGCGAGCCGCTTGCCCGTTTTCACTTCATTCAACATGTGATCCCCGCGAAGCAGCAGCAAGTAAGGCTGCCCGGCTTCGCTCACGACCATCAAGGTTTTTACGATGTTTCGCGGCGAGATCTTTAGGAGAACGCCCACCTCCTCGATGGTGTGTGCATTGGGTGTGGCGATTCTGTGCAAGCTTGCAACGGGCGCGGGGCGGGTGGTAGTAGGAGTAGGCGCGAGTGCCTCGGCCAGCTCGACATTGGCGGCATAGTCCGAGGTGGGACAGAAAGCGATGGCGTCCTCGCCGGAATCCGCCAATACGTGAAACTCATGAGATCCGGTTCCGCCGATAGCCCCGGGATCGGCCGCTACCGCGCGAAAACCCAATCCAAGACGCTGGAAGATCCTCGTATAGGTGTCGTGCATATTGCGGTACTCGCGTTCCAGGTCGGCGTAGTCCGTGTGAAAGGAGTAGCCGTCCTTCATGATGAACTCGCGGGCCCGCATGATTCCAAAGCGCGGGCGAATCTCGTCGCGGAATTTGGTTTGAATTTGGTAGAAATGCACCGGTAGTTGCCGGTAGCTCTTAATCTCTCGGCGGGCGATATCGGTGATCACTTCCTCGTGCGTCGGGCCGAAACACAAGTCGCGATCATGCCGGTCCTTGATCTTGAGCATCTGCGGGCCGAACTTTTCCCAGCGCCCGGACTCTTGCCACAACTCCGCCGGCTGCACCGCCGGGAGAAACAATTCCACGGCACCGCTGCGGTTCATCTCCTCTCGCACGATCTGTTCGACTTTACGCAGTACGCGCAAGCCCAAAGGCATCCAACTATAGAGCCCGGCGCCCAGCTTCTTGATCAAGCCCGCACGCATCATGAGCTTGTGGCTGGTGGTTTCCGCCTCGGATGGCGCCTCTTTGAGGGTGGAGATAAAGAACCGCGTGGCGCGCATGAATATCCCTGAGAAAAGGCCGTATCTTACAATGCGAGTTGGTGAGACACCGTTTTTGGGGTTCGAGATGAAATGGTTGGGCCGCTGGTCGCGCTGGGGGCAAGATGCCGATGCGCTTCAATTGGACGTCAGCGAGCGCGCGGGCGTGCGAACCCTGCACCTGGGCAGCTCAACCGTACAAAGCGCCATGCGCATCGGCAATCCCGAGCAACTCATGCTGGCTTACACCCGCACCGCCATGTCCTTCTTGCTCTTCAAACCGGAGCCCTCGCGAGTCGTGACCATTGGACTGGGGGGCGGCTCCATGCAGAAGTGGTTGTTGAGCCGCTTGCCTAAGATGCGGCTCCACGCCATCGAACTACACGATGAAGTGGTGCGTGCGGCCCAGCAGTACTTTCGGGTGCCCGTGGACGATGATCGTCTGCAGATCACCGTGGGAGATGGCGCGCCATGGATTGCCACGAGAGCGGATTTCGCCGACGTGCTGGTGGTGGATGGCTACGATGGCCGGTCTCAGGGCGAGTCCATCTGTAGCGATGCTTTTTACCGGGATGCCGTTGCCCACCTAAGGGACGATGGTATTCTGGTGGTGAATCTGTGGGGTACCGACCCCCGCTACGATGAGTACTTGCAACGTATCGAAGCTGCCTTCGATTCGCGCGTGCTCTGCGTTCCCGCCGCGGAGAAGGGCAACATCATCGTGCTGGCCTTTCGCAGACCTCCCTACCCGACGACCTGGAACGCATTGGGCGAACGCGCCAAAGAACTCGAAACCCGGCATCAACTGGAGTTTACCCAGTTTGTTCCGATGTTCAGGCGGCTGAATCTGCACAACGACAAGCGATTGCTGGTCTGATCAAGATGAGGACGCTAGGATCCGCAAAGGACCTTCGCAGCCTACCTTGCGGAATCAATAGTCGCTTTCTATGGCGTCGAGATCTTCGATCTTTCGGATCGCGTCGTAAAGCGCGCTCTTGGGGTCGTTGTTCTCAGGTTTGTGGTAATAGAGCGTGTTGATGCTCCTTCCCAAGAGCTTTTGGAAACGCTCCCGGAATAGCGCTTCTTTACCGCGTTCGCCCTGATTCTCGGGATCGGCCCGGGCGATCGATATGAGACCCGTACGCTCGCCGGTCCTTGCGCTCAGCACGTAGTCCCAGTCCTTAGTCTCCATGAATATGTCCAGGTTAATCAGTCCAATGAGGATGGACTTTTTGCGTTCAAGGACGGATCCACGGTACTTCATGACCTTGTCCATCACTCGCTCGGCGATGAATTGACTACGTTCGATGCTGAATAGGTTATGGCGGTCGGGCGCGATGGTGGGCAGAAATTGGCTGTCTAGGCCGAACTTCTTCTTGGTATAGGTGCGTGCTATCGCGGCCTGCTCTTCATTGATGGTTCCAACGGGTACGAAGTAGACTGGCACGGGGGACGAGCCGGATTGCCCGGATCCGTAGTAACCAAAGCAACCCGATAGGATTGTCAAGCAGAGTGCAGCCAGTACACCAAACATCTTTCGAAGACTTTGGGTCATCACTATTCCTCAGATTGGGGATTTCCGATTCGGGCGGCTTCAAGCAAGCTCGCGTCGACATTGTAAGTGTCACCGCTTAGTCGGGTCCGGCGATCACGAATCTTCACCCGTGGGCGGTTTTGTGAAACAATGATCTCGGCAAACTACGGCCTTGGGTGTTTAAATGATTGACCGGGATGGCTATCGCCCAAATGTCGGTATCGTCTTGGCGAATGCCAAGAACGAGGTGTTTTGGGGCAAACGAGTTAACGAGCACGCGTGGCAGTTTCCGCAAGGAGGAATTAACGCAGGCGAGGCTCCCGAGCAAGCGATGTATCGGGAACTCATGGAGGAGGTGGGTCTTAGCCCGAACCACGTTCAGATTGTGGCGCGGACTCGCGGGTGGCTTCGATACGACGTACCGTCCCATTGGATTAAGCGGGACTGGCGTGGCAACTACCGGGGACAGAAGCAGATTTGGTATCTGCTCAGGCTAGTAGGACGCGATTGCGATGTTTGTTTGCGGCGCAGTCCAAAGCCTGAGTTCGATGCGTGGCGCTGGAGCGAGTACTGGATCCCGTTGGAAAACGTGATCGAGTTCAAGCGCGAGGTGTATCAACGTGCGCTCTTGGAGCTCTCCCCTCATCTTCGGGGCATGCGCGGGAAACCGTCCGCAAGCGCCGGCAGTTAACCCGGAGTTTTGGAGCGAGGCAGTTCGCTCCAGAATTTTGTTAAGCGAATGCGACCGGAGGTAAGCTTGCGGCCTCCGGTCCGCAATCCTCCCGTAGCAGCACGATGAAGGGGCGCTCTTGCTCCTCCCAGAAGGCGCTGGCCTCGCGCAGAATTTCCAAGGTGACACGGTAGCTCTCGGGATCCAACGCCCACAAGCGCTTCATCCCCCCCACGAGCAACACCCAGCGCAGGCCAGGAAGCCAGGATAGATCCATCAGGCAGTCGGTAAGGGCGTCCCAATTCTCGCCAAAAGCGGGGGGCAGCCGAAAGGTTTCCGTGGCCGCTTGCATGAGAGCGGTCTTGTCGCTGATCGCGCGGCCATCCAAATGCAAGAACTGATAGCCGCGGGCGCGCGCCTGCAACCCCACCAGGTCTGTGTCCGAATCGCTCGCGCGTTCCAGAAGGAAGAGCCCGGATTCCCCGGAGTCGAGCAGGGTGCCCAGACTAGATTTCAAGAACGATCTTGCCGATGTGGGCGCCGGATTCCATCAGGGTGTGTGCGTCGGAGGCGCGATCCAGAGGAAAGCGGCGATGGATGATGGGTTTGATCTGGCCTTGTTCAATGAGCGGCCACACGCGCTTCGCGAGCGTCACTGCGATTCCAGTCTTGAATTCCGCCGCGCGCGGACGCAAGGTGGAACCGGTGATGGTGAGCCGGCGGCGCAATACCTCGTTGAAGTCCACCTCGGCTTTGCTACCGCCCAGGAAGGCGATAAGGGACAGCCTTCCGTCATCGGCCAAGCAGCGCAACTCGCGCGGGATGTAACTCCCTCCCACCATATCCAGAATGACGTCCACACCCCGTCCCTGGGTGAGGGATTGGGTCACCTCGACAAAGTCCTCGCTCTTGTAATTGATGGCGCGCTCCGCCCCCAGGCTCTCGCAGGCGGCGCATTTCTCCGCCGATCCGGCGGTGGCGAACACGCGGTGTCCCATGGCGCGGGCAAGCTGAATGGCCGCGACTCCAATGCCGCTAGAACCCCCCTGAACGAGGAGGGTCTCCCCGGCCGAGAGTTTCGCGCGCTCGAATACGTTGATCCATACGGTGAACAAGGTTTCGGGCAGCGTGGCCGCTTCGGTGAGCGAGAGCCCCTTGGGAACCGGCAAACAATGACCGGCAGGGGTGGCGCAATATTGTGCGTAGCCACCGCCGGGGGTGAGCGCGCAGACTTGGTCACCGATCTTCCATTGGCCCACGCCTGTGCCAACCTGGGCGATGGTGCCCGCGACTTCCAATCCCGGTAAATCCGACGCACCCGGGGGCGGCGGGTAGAGCCCCGCGCGCTGAAAGCAATCTGGGCGGTTCACCCCGGCGGCGGCGACTTCAATCAAGACCTCCCCAGGTTTGAGCGTGGGCACTGGACGCTCCGCGGGACGCAAGACCTCGGGCCCGCCGGGCTGGGTAATCTGCACGACGCGCATCGTTTTCTCATGGGATGACATAGAAAGACCAAGGTGACGAAAGCAGAGGTTTATAGCACCGGCCTGCCGTTTGGCACAAGCTCACAGGTGCCACACGTCTTCAGTAATTTTGTCCACCGCCGTTAATCCCGTGACCTTGGGGAGCGCCGCGAGGAGTGGACCTCACGCGCCCCCCGAACCAGCCATTGACAACCAAATCCACGGTCCGAGCCCTAGCGCATGGAGACCTCTCAGAAGCCCGCCAAAAGTTTTCTTCCGCGCTTGCGCGGGCGTTACGTCGCGCTCGCGGCCGGGCTTGCCATTGTTCCCCTTGCCCTGATCATCTTGGTGATTCATCGGGACTTGCAAGCGCGGTTCGAAAAACAACAAGAAGAAATGTTGTTGGAATCCGTCTCAGTGATCGCAGCCAACGTCACCGCTCGTTTTGATCTCATCCTCGGGCAATTGCGCACGCTTGCGGCCATGCCTCCCGTGCCTGGTTTGATTAGAGCGGAAGACGCAGGGGGCACCGACCCTGCCGACGGCTCAACGACTCAAATGTGGACAGAGCGCTATGCCACCTTGTTTCGGGATTTCGGGACCCATGACCACCGCATCCTCTCGCTTCGCCTCATGAGTCCAGACGGGCAGGTTTGGGTGCGGGAGGATATGCGTAAGGGAAACCCATTGTCCGCCGAAATGCGTCCTGTCATTGAATCCTCCGATGATCCTGGATTCCTAAACGCCCGCCGCCTTCCGCAAGGTATGGCCTTCGTGTCTCAGCTGCTGCGCCCGCGATCCCTAGAGGGCGGCGCCGCGGAGCAAGCCTTCATCAGCTTTGCCATGCCGGTCTATTTCAATGGCCAGTCTCGAGCCGTGCTCGTGACGGACATGTTGGCAGCCCAGGTCTTCGCCCAGACGGCGGGACAGATACGTCCGGAGCAATTCATCCTCGCCGATGCTCAAGGGCGCTATATCGCGGGGAGTGAGGCGGGTGTTCCGAGCCGTCCCACCGCCGCATCCATCTTCGCGGATTGGCCGGGGCTCGATCCGCGCAAACTGGATATCACGCAGCACTCGAAGTCCATGGGCTCGGCGCTAATAGCCAGGTTGATCGATGTGAATCCAAAGGGTACGGCGAGCTTTTGGATGGTCGCCGCGGTCAAGAACGGCGATGCCACCGCCTCGATGCTGAAGGAAATAAAACTTATCGCGGTGCAGTGGAGCATCATCCTGGGCGTGCTGGCGCTCAGCGCTGCTCTGGTGATGGCGGACCTAATTAGCAAGCCTCTCATGGCCTTGGCCTGCGCGGCGCGCCGGGTGCGGACCGGCGATCTCACGGTGCGCGCGCCGGTCACCCGCAACGATGAGATCGGCGATTTGGCGCGCTCGTTTAACGCCATGATGGATTCGCTCCAGGCGAAGAATAAATTTCTTGAAGAAGCTTGTGAGCGAGCCAGGGCGCAAACGCGCGCGAAGTCAGAATTTCTCGCCGGCATCAGCCCTGAGATCCGTATACCCTTGAACGGCGTGCTGGGCACGCTGGAGTTGCTCTCGCAGACCGAACTCGATGCGAGGCAGCGTGGCTTCGCGGGGAGCGCCAAGAATTCGGCGGAAGCCCTTCAGACGGTTCTAAGCAATGTTCTCGACCTTTCCGAGATGGAGGCCGGGAAGCTTTCCATCGAACACATCGCTTTCGACCTACGCCGTCTCACGGAGGAGTGCACTACGTCGCTCTCGCACCATGCTCAGGAGAAGAAGTTACAGTTATTGAGTTTTGTGCCCGCGGAAATTCCGGCGCAGGTCATGGGCGATCCCTATCGTATCCGGCAGGTGCTAATGCATCTGCTGCGCAATGCGATCGAGTTTACTCACCGGGGAGAAGTCTCGCTTGCGTTGCGCGCGCGAGCCGAGGCGGGCGGGCGTTACGTTGTTCGTTTTGATGTCAAAGACACTGGTATTGGCATGACCGAGGAACAGCGCTCGAGATTGTTTGCCGCCCGAGCCGGTGCATCGGCCGTCGGTCCCCATGATGGCTTGGGGCTGGCCGTGTGCCGCGGTTTGGTCGGGCTCATGAACGGGGAAATCGGCGCCGACAGCAAGGCTGGCCGCGGCAGCCTTTTCTGGTTTGAAGTTCCCGTCCGGAATGCCGATACGAGCACAGCGGTTGTCCTCCCTTGCAACAACCTAGGCAGGATACCGATGAGTCTGACGAAACCTGTGGGCACAGAAGAATTCTGAAAACAGGTGTACTTTACTGTGTCCCCGGCGCATCGATCCGCGCAAGCGAGTGCGAATCTTCCTTGATCGAGTATCTAGCAGATCGTTTCATCAAAGCAGTGCAAAAGCATTGTTTAATCGAAAGTCTAGCCGGATGTCTGGCCAGGGCTGGGAGAACACGGGAGTTGTATATGGAAGCGTTGCGAAAGTTTTGTCCGCGGGCGGTCTGGTACGCCGCCTTAGTAAGCGGGTTCATGGTGGGTTGTACCACGCCCCATCAACCATCGAAGACGAGTACTTCAGCTGCGGGGCATTCCAAAGTGGCGCCGACTCCCGCGATGCGAGCCAACGCGCAAGAGAGGGCGGTTCTGGCACAAACCAATGCCTTCCGGGGCGAGCACGGGCTCATCCAGCTGCGGCCGGAAAGCCGCCTGATGGAGATTGCGCGCCGGCATGCGGCTAACATGGCCCGCAAGGACCGGTTTGGTGACACGGACAAGAATGGTCACGTCATGGAGGGGCTGGATCCTGGCGATCGCGTGCAGGCCGGCGGATATTCCTTCTCCCGCGTGGCGGAGAATGTCGGATGGCAACTGGGGAAACCGGATCCCGTGACGAGCATGGTCGAGGGCTGGAAGATTTCACCCGGGCACCGGAAAAATTTACTCATCGCCGAGATGGCCGACACCGGCGTGGGGGCGGCCAAGGGAAAGTCTGGGCGCTGGTACTTCGTGCAAGTTTTCGGAAAACCCTATGAGTCCACCAAGCGGAGCTCTTCGCGCATGGTGGCCACGAGAGACCTAAATCTTGGCGAGTATTTTTTCTAGCGCGGAGCGCATGGGCGGGGGCAAGGTCGCAGGCCGGCGAGTGCTTCGGTCCACGTAGACGTGAACGAAGTGCCCTTGCGCGGCCGTGGAATCATCTTGATTTCGGAACAAGCCGATTTCATAGCGCACACTACTCGTGCCCAACCTGGCCACACGCAGTCCGGCGTGCACCCGATCGGGAAAGGTGAGGGGGCTGAAGTACTGGCACATGGTCTCGACGACCAAACCAATCACCGGGCTACTCTCGAATTCGAGCACGCCTTGCTCGATGAGGTATTGGTTGACCACGGTATCGAAGTACGAGTAATAGACGACGTTATTGACGTGGCCGTAGACGTCGTTGTCCATCCAGCGTGTGGAAATTAACTGAAAATGGCGGTAGGCGGCGCGGCGTTCCGGTTGCGGTTTGTTCATGATGTTCTTAATTTGGCCAACTATACGAGGTAGGTAGAAGCTTTATCCGCTCACCGGTCAATGCGGCAAGATAGCGATCGATAGCGATGGGGGAAAGGACGTGGCCGCATACAAGAAGATGATGCTTGCTAAGCTTACACGGCCGAAACTCCATGGCGTGCTGGCTCGCGGACGGCTCTTCGCGATGATGGAGGAATGCCGTAAGCGGCCCGTGACATGGATTGCTCGACCGCCGGGCGCCGGCAAGACAGCGTTGGCGGCGAGTTATGTCGAAGCCAAAAAAGTGGCAGGCGTTTGGTACTAACTCGACGCGGGCGACCACGATCTCGCGACGTTTTTTCACTACCTCTCTCAAACGATCGAAGCCCGTCAGACCAAGAACTTGCTCATTGGCGTCCGCGCGGTGTAATGCCGCGCAGCAGCCTTCGGAACAGACCTACCGTTACGCGAGGCCGAAAATTCTTTTCACCCCGCACGAACACGATGCAACCCTGGGGCGATTGAAGCAGGGGGTGCAGGGCACCGGCGGGGCTGAAATGATAGTCACCGGCAGCGAGGTATTGGTCATCTCCGACCGAGGCATCGCCCTCCAGGATCAGGCTTTCCTCGCTCATCGTGTGCTGGTGTGGCAGCAAGAAGCTGCCGGGTTGCATTTTTAGCAAGATGGAGCGGCTGTGCTCGTCTTCTTGTAGCGTGCACATTTCCACCCCGGCGCTGACGCGTTGCCATTGCCGCTCACCTGCTCTCAACGTGAATAGGCCTGGGCGCTTGGAAGCGATCGCCGCCTTCGGCGAGGCTTTCTCCAGAATACGGGCCCTCAGGTCTGCGGCACGCTCCGGTGCTGGCCATTGAGGTTTCAGGGCCTGCGCCAAGAGGGCGGCATCGTCGTCCGAGAGAGGTTCGTTTCCTGGATTCATGGTTCTATATGCTCTACGTTATGCCATGCTCGCCTGGATGTTGCGCGCCCAAGCCCTAAAGCCGTCTTGGCCGGGAGTTTAGCCCCCTAAGGAGCCCTGTGGCGAGGGCTAGTCTTGCTATCCCATTTCAATTCGGGGAGCATGGAGGGTGTGGTGATATCGGCTTTCTGTGGGGGCATAGGTACGTGTATCGGCGCGAAGGGGCATTGAAACTGTATGCTGTTGCGCAGCGCTTATCAAGCGTACGTTTCTACGCTGATACGGTGCTGCCAGACCGTTGCGACTCGGCGATAAAATTGCCCCACAACACGCTGGTATCTAACCCGAAACAAGATGGCAAGTAAGACCGGTGTAGGCTATTTCGACTTCATACTTGCTATGGATCTCCGTTGTCAGGCCTTCGGGATCACTGCCCGCCGCGCAGAAGCTTGCCCGGCAGGGCACCGGTCGCCTGGTCATTTTCAATAACCACCTGTCCCGAGACGATAGTGGCTACGTAACCCTTCGCCGTTTGCATGAGGCGGCGGCCTCCGGC
>JBKKAO010000071.1:0-12253 GCA_046714645.1 Burkholderiales bacterium
GCGTATAGCCGTCCGGTGTGGCGTTCTTCGCCGCTTGAATCGCGATGAAGCCATTGGCCCCCGGGCGGTTTTCAATGATGACCCGCTCACCCCATGCGCGCGACAACTTCTCTCCCACGAGGCGCAGAACCGCATCCGGTCCACTACCGGCGGAGAAGGGGGTGATGATCTTGACTGGCTTGGCGGGAAACTGTTGAGTGAAAGCCGATTGAGACAACAAAGCGAGGGCCAGGCAGGTGAGTACAGCTCTCAATAAGGTCATGGTGGCGACTCCGTGATTGGCAACGCGACTGCGACAGAGCGCGGATGCTATGCACGACCACCCAGCCGCTTTCCCGCCATCGTAGTGTAGGCGTCCGGCGCAGCCCATTCAATACATGCGCGCTCAAAGCTTGCGGTGTTCCGGGAGCACGTTGCGGAGGCGTTCGCTGTCTTCGAATCCGAGGAGCAGATCATTCGCTGGAAAACGCTTCGCTATTCCACCCCACGGCATCTTGCTCAAGCTCGACTATACCTTTAGTCGTATTGCTATTCGGGTACTGACGAAGGAGCCCTGGCGCGGGGGCGACGCGAATGCCGTCCGACTTATGGTTCGCCGGGGGAGGAGTGCGATTTGTGAGGCGAAATCGTAGAAAATGGAACACGCAGCCTATATAGTCTCTTATCACTCAACTGTTGACGGAATTGGAGAAGATTTTGAACGAACGACACTCTCTCTGGGGGATCAACAAGGGGGCCACCCCTTGTTCCTTTCTGGGGGATAAACAAGGGGGTTCTCCCCTTGTTCGTAACATGAATCTATTTCCGGCACAACCGTCACCCTGTTTGGTTCCGGCTCCGCCGGGTTGGGGTTACCCCAGGATCCGGATCACCTCTTTCGCTAGCGCGGCGCCGAGGATTCCATGCTGGTCAGCGTCCAAATGAATACCGTCCACGCGGCTGGCTGGTGTGACGCTTCCGGCATCGAAGAAATGGCATCCTATACTCTTGCAAACGCCAGCGTAAGTTGCGGCCAGACCCGCGCTACGCTGCTCTCCTCCACGAAACTTTACGGCGATGGCGCCCGCCGGAGCGATCATTGGCGGTGGAGCCACCACGAGAACCGGCGGCACCGGCATGCCGGGTTCGATGGACGCTTGGCGCACGAGGGTAACTAGCGTAGCGATGCCTTGGGCCGATAGCGCCGCGTCGTTCTGGTGCGTGGATTGAAAGTCGTTGGTCCCCAGCATGATGAGCACCAGGGCGAGTGGCGAATGCTTCTCGATGCATTGCGCTAATCCGGCGGACCCGTTGCGACCGGGTTTGAAGGGATCGTCCCAAACGGTACGCCGGCCATTCAAACAATCCTCCACCACGCGGTAGGCGTGGCTCTCGCGATTCAATGCGATCTCCATCACGCCGGGCCAGCGTTCATCGAAGGGCAGCCGCTTACGTGTGTCCGGGATGATGCCCCAGGTTAGAGAATCGCCGTAGACAAGGATTTGATGCACGTGAGGCGTGATCTACTGCTTCGGTGTGCGCTGCTTGATCTGCTCCAACTCCGCCTCCAGGGCATCCACGCGCCCTTGCAGTTGGTTGAGTGTGTTGCTCACGCGTCCGACGTTGAAATAAGTCACGCTCTCCACCGGCGCCGAGAACTCATTGCCCCAGCCTAGCCAGGAGGAGTCGTAGACCTTGACGTTCTTGAACCCGAGATTCTGCATGAGGGTCGCGGTCTCGGAGGCGCGGCTACCGCTTTGGCAGTAGACGATGGTTTCCTTGTTGGGATCGAGGCCAGCGTAAAGCTTCTTGAGATCCGCCTCGGATTTGAGGTTCATGCCGTCTTTATTGTTGACCACCTTGCGCTGCAGTTTTCGCGGAGTATCGGCGTCCACCCAGTTGGTCTCGTAGGGAATGTTTATGGCGCCCGGAATGCGGCCGCCGCGCAGTGCCCGGATGTCCTCGCCGTTGTACTCCTGGGAAGACCGCGCATCGACGATTTGTACGTTGCTCTCTTTCGATTTCCTAATTACTTCTGGAGTGGAGATCAATACATCGGGATTTACCTTGGCCTTGAGACTGATGGCGGGTAAGGTGGCCGTCAGTGTGCTGGTCTCGCGTCCCGCTGCCTTCCAATCGTCGATGCCACCGTGATAGACATAGGCCTGTGCGGCGCCCAGGTAGCGTAGCGTAACGTGGCCGAAGTAGGCATGCGGAAGGGCCTTGGCGCCATAGAGAACGATCTCCTTGGCGAGATCTATTCCATTGTCCCCTAGAATTTTCTCAAGCTGTGCCAGCGGCAAATAGTCCTCGGTGTTGCTATCGCGTAGCTCGGCCTGAATGTCGCCGATATTGATGGCTCCTGGGATATGTCCGCGCCGGTAATCATCGTCGCCGCGCACGTCCCAAATGATGGCGTTGCGCGCGAGCGCTTGCGCCACGAATTGCGTGTCCACGACGATGGAGTCACCGGCAATCGCCGAACAAATGCTTCCGAAAAATCCTATGATCGCGATCAATGTGCGTTGCATACTTCCTCCTCAATGAGCAAAACTTCCGGGTTGCTTTGTGCGTAACGACAACCCAAGGATAACCGCGATGGCGGCCAGCACCAAGAAAGCGCCATTGCCCCAGCGAGTAAAGGGTGTGGCGCCGGTGAATCCCTGAGCGGTTCCCTCAAGCGTGGTTTCTGCGAACTGCGGCGCCGCGGCGAGGAGTTTGCCACGCTCGTCGATGATGGCGCTCACGCCGGTATTGGTGGCCCTAAGCATGTAGCGTCCGGCCTCCTTGGCCCGCATTTGGGACATCTGCATGTGCTGGCCGGAAGCATAGGACTTCCCCCACCAGGCGTCGTTGGTGAAGTTTGCCAGCATGCTAGCCGCGGGGAGTTGCCGGATGATTTCCTCTCCAAAAACGTCTTCATAGCAAATGTTGACGGCCACCCGTTGGCCGGCCACCGCGAGGGGTTGCTGCAGGGCCTCGCCGCGAGAGAAATCAGACATGGGAATCTGCAGCGCGTTCATGATCCAAGTCAATACAGGCCAATCCGGAAAGTAATCGCCAAAGGGCACGAGGTGATGCTTGCGATAGACCTGTGTGGCCGCGCTGCCAAAGCTCATCACGGCGTTGTAGTAGCGCTCGCGCCCAGCGAACTCCGGCACGCCAAGAAGAACGTCTCCGCCATTGGATTTCGCGTGCTCGGTGAACAAGCGAAAATACCCGGCGGGAACGTCCACGTTAAACATGGGCAACGCGGTCTCTGGCAGAAGAATCAGGGTCTGCTTTGAAGATAACGTTCTTTTGAGATAGATATCCATCGTGGAACGAGCCGCCTCCGGGCGCCACTTCATGGATTGCTCGATGTTCCCCTGAACCAGGGCCACCGAGGTGGGTGGTCCCACCGCTTGGGTCCATCGCACCTGGCCCAAGCCCACGCCGGTTATTAACACAACGACTATTAGCGCTCCCCCCGCACCTGCATGGGCGATGCGTTTGTTCAAGAATGCCGTGGCCGTCCATGCAATGGCGGCCCCGCATAGCACGCACTGCCAAGACACGCCGTAAACACCTACCAGAGGAGCAAATTGCCCTAGGGGCGCGCCGCTTTCTTTTGAAATTTGCGAGTACCCCACGGCCAGCCACGGAAATCCGGTGAAGAACCATCCGCGCAACCATTCGCATAAGGCCCACAGGGCGGGGAATAGGACTAGGGTTCGTATCGCGGGGGGGCAGCGCCGCGCACCGAGAACGGCGCAGGCGGCGGCGGGAAACAAAGCGAGGTAGGCGCAGAAAAGCAGCGTTGCGAAAGCGGCCACCGGCATGGGCATGCCGCCAAACTCGTGCATGCTGATGTAAACCCAGCTCACACCGAGGAGAAAATAGCCCAATCCGAAGGCGTAGCCCAGCCTGGCTGCCTGCCGCCAGCTCCCGGTGCCCGCGCACAGGTAGGCGATGCCGCCTAGCAACAGCACCATGAGCGCAAACAACCCGTGGGGCGCGAAACACAGGAATCCCAGCGCTCCGAGCACGAAACCTAGCGTAGTGCGCATTACTTCAAGCGCCAACGAGCTGTTCGACGTGAAGCGTGTGAATGCGCCGGCTGTCGGCGCGATGGATGATGAAACGCAGATCACCGATGTCGATTTGTTCCCCGCGTTTAGGCAGGCGGCCAAACTTCGAAAGCACGAGCCCGCCGATGGTATCGACCTCTCGGTCGCCGTACTCGGTGCCGAAGGTTTCGTTGAAGGCGGCGATCTCGGTGTGCGCCTTGACGCGGAAGGATCCGTCTTGCTCTGGGATGATGTTGGCTTCGGTCTCGTCGAAATCGTACTCGTCCTCGATCTCTCCGACGATTTGCTCCAGCACATCCTCGATGGTGATGAGTCCCCCGACGCCGCCGTACTCGTCCACCACGATCGCCATGTGGTTACGGTTGCGCCGGAAGTCCCGCAGCAATACGTTGAGGCGCTTGGATTCCGGAATAAACACCGCGGGGCGAAGCATCCCACGCAGATTGAATTCCTTTCCGGCGTAGTAGCGCAACAGATCCTTCGCCAACAAGATGCCGACCACATCGTCCTTGCTCTCGCCGGTCACAGGGAAACGCGAATGCCCGGATTCGATGATGAAGGGTAGAAACCTTTCGGGCGTTTCGCTGACATCCACCACGTCCATCTGTGCGCGCGGCACCATGATGTCGCGCGCTTGCAGTTCCGAGACCTGTAGTACGCCCTCGATCATGGACAAGGCGTCACCGTCCATGAGATTGCGCTCGAAAGCGGAATGAAGTATTTCGATGAGCTGTTCGCGGTCCTCCGGTTCGCGCGAAAGCAGCGCGCCGAGGCGTTCGAAAAGGGTGGGTTTAGAAGCGGGGTCCATGGCGGTTTTGCAAGCTAGCGCAGATGCTGGGACGAGTCATAGGGGTCGGGATAGCCCAGAGACTTCATTATCCTGGTCTCCAAAGCCTCCATTTGCTGCGCCTGCCGGTCTTCTTTGTGATCGTAGTCTTGCATATGCAAGATGCCGTGAACAATAAGATGAGCGCAATGCTGGTAGAGTGTGATGCCCCGTTGTGCCGCCTCTCGCTTTGCCACGGGAACGCACACCACGATATCGCCCGCAAGCGGGGGGCGCTCGCAATAAGCAAAGGTTAATACATTGGTGGCGTGGTCTTTTCCGCGGTAGTCGCGGTTGAGCCGGCGGCTCTCCGCGGCTCCGACAAAACGCAGGGTCACCGCGGCTTGCCGGCGCAGGGCGGCGGTGACCCACCGGCGAAGCGTTGTGCGGCTGGGTAAGGGTGTCCTACGGGAGGCATCTTGGACGCTTAGCCTTAATTCGCGCGGCATCTTGCGAGATGGGTATCGCGGATCAGCGATCGTTCCTGCGCGCGGGCGCTTGTTCCGCTTCTCGCTGGGTGCGCGCCTCGTAGGCCGTCACGATGCGAGCCACCAAGGGATGCCGCACTACGTCCTCGCTGGTGAAGTGCGTGAAGGCGATGCCGCGCACATCGCGCAGAACTTCCTGTGCGTCCACCAATCCGCTCTTGTTACCGCGCGGCAGATCGATCTGAGTGACATCGCCGGTGATCACCGCCTTGGTGCCGAATCCGATCCGGGTCAGAAACATTTTCATCTGCTCAGGCGTGGTGTTCTGCGCTTCGTCCAAAATGATGAAGGACTGATTAAGGGTGCGCCCGCGCATATAAGCCAAGGGAGCGATCTCGATGGAGCCACGCTCGAAGAGCTTGCTCACTTTGTCGAAACCCATCAAGTCATAGAGCGCATCGTAGAGGGGGCGTAGATAGGGATCCACCTTCTGCGCGAGATCTCCGGGTAGGAAACCGAGCCGCTCGCCGGCCTCCACGGCGGGGCGCACGAGTACGATGCGTTTGACGGCGTCGCGCTCGAAGGCGTCCACCGCCGAGGCCACGGCGAGATAAGTTTTCCCCGTACCCGCGGGACCGATCCCAAAGGTGATGTCGAAACCCTGAATTTGATGCAGATACTCCACCTGGTGAGGGGTGCGTCCGTGGAAATCGCGCCGGCGCGTGAGGAGCACCGGCGCGGCCGGGGCGCTGGCATGGTTCGGATTGGCCACTTCGATTAAAGTGAGCTGTATATCCTCCGCGCTCAAATGCTTGTCGGACAAGTCGTAGAAACGCCGCAGGGCTTGGGTGGCGAGCTTGGCTTGGGCATCTTCACCCGCCACGGAGAACAATTCGCCGCGGCGCGAGATTCGCACGTCCAGGGCGGACTCGATCTGCGTAAGGTTCTCGTCGAGAACGCCGCATAAATTGAGCAGGCGTTGGTTATCTACGGGCGTGAAAGAGATATCGATGGCGTTCAACGAAATCAGTGCGCAGAGGCAAGATTAGCAGATGGAGAATCTGGCAGAGGAAGAGACGCACGATCGGGCACGGGAGCGCCAAGAGGGCGAGCGCGTAGCGAATTGCGCAAGGCTTCGGTAATGATCACGTCCGCGAAGTGGCCGATCCAGGAATTGGGCCCCAGAAAGTTCACCACGCGATTATTCTCCGTGCGGCCGCAGAGTTGCGTGCCGCTCTTCTTCGCATGCCCCTCCACCAGGATGCGCTGTTGTGTTCCAATCATCGAGCGGCTTACCGCGGCGGCCTGCTCGGCGATGCGGGATTGGAGTTGTTGCAGGCGTTGGAGCTTCACCGAGGCAGGGGTGTCATCGGGTAGATTCGCGGCTGGTGTGCCCGGGCGCGGGCTATAGATGAAGCTAAAGCTGCCATCGAAACCAACCTCGTCGATGAGCCTCAGGGTGGCGGCGAAATCGTCTTGCGTTTCGCCGGGAAATCCGACGATGAAATCGGAACTCAGGGAAATATCAGGTCTCACGGCACGCAGGCGCCGGATGATGGACTTGTACTCCAGGGACGTATAGCCACGCTTCATGGCGGCGAGAATTCGATCCGATCCCGATTGCACGGGCAGGTGTAACTGGCTAACCAATTGCGGCACGCGCCCATAGACATCGATTAATCGTTGCGTGAATTCCTTCGGATGGGAGGTGGTAAAGCGAAGGCGTTCCAGGCCGGGGATCTCGGCGAGATACTCTAACAGCAAGGCGAAATTCGCGACTTCGCTATTCGCCATCTTGCCCCGGTAGGCGTTCACGTTCTGGCCCAGTAAGGTCACTTCCTTTACGCCCTGGTCGGCGAGACCGGCGGCTTCCGTCAGCACATCCTCGAAGTTGCGCGAGACTTCCTCGCCGCGGGTGTAAGGCACCACGCAAAAGCTACAGTACTTGCTGCACCCTTCCATGATGGAAACAAAGGCGCGCACACTCTCCACCCGCGCGGGCGGAAGGTGATCGAATTTCTCCATCTCGGGAAAGCTGATGTCCACTTGAGGCCGGCCTTGGTCGCGTCTGGCTTGGATGAGCGCGGGAAGCCGGTGTAGGGTCTGCGGACCGAATACCAAATCCACGTAGGGGGCTCGCTTGACGATATGGTGGCCTTCTTGGCTGGCCACGCAGCCGCCGACTCCGATGAGTAGGTGGGGATTGATCTCTTTCAAATGGCGAATGCGGCCGAGATCGGAGAAAACCTTCTCCTGGGCTTTTTCTCGTACGGAACAAGTGTTGAAGAGAATGACATCCGCTTCTTCTGGGTTCTGGGTGATTTCCAGTCCTTGGGACTCGCGAAGTACGCCGGCCATCTTGTCCGAGTCGTACTCGTTCATCTGACAGCCGAAGGTTTTGATGTAGACCTTGCCAGCGGTCATTGCAACGTCGCGGGCTTTGTGGCTTTCTTGGGTGCTGGGCCGAGCGCCTTGGTTTCTTCTGGCGTCAGCAGCCAGATGGAGCGAATATTCCCGCTGAAGTCCAAGCGGTACATCACTTGCGCGGGAACTGGCATGGCCGAGGGCATGATGATCAGGTTCTGCTCGTTGAGAACCTTGCCGGCCGGCGGGATGTGATAGACCACCTCGCCGATCTTCACCTTCGGGTAGGCGAACTCCTTGACTTCTCCGCGCATTGCATCTTGGGGGAAATCCCTGCCATAGGCGCAGGCCGATAGGGCAATCCCTCCTACAATAACAGCCCGCACGATGTTCCGAACGAGAGATTTGCTGCCGGTATTAGCGCGCATGCCTATTGAAGAAGTTGAGAAAAGAAGAAGTTGAGAGAAATCGGTTATCGTTCGGAAAAGGCTGGTGGCGAATCAGGGATTTGAACCCCGGACCAACGGATTATGATTCCGCTGCTCTAACCGCTGAGCTAATTCGCCATGTACCCCACTGCAAAGGGGGCGTAAGGCTAATGACGGAGCGCATCCGTTGTCAACTTCGTATGTTAGCTTAGTCTCCATGATTAGATCTGTGAGCCGCCTTGAATTTTGATGTTGTGATTGTAGGCGCCGGGTCCGTGGGTTGCGCTGCCGCCTTGGCGCTGGAGAGCCTCGGACTCACCGTGTGTGTGCTCGGTCCCAAGCCCATATTGGCCAAGCCCTCAGCGGCCAAACCGCAAGATCCTTGGGATGTACGAGTATTTACGATAAGCCCAGGAAGTGAGCAGTTGCTGCGAGGCTTGGGCGTGTGGGCCCGCCTGGATCCGTCTCGGCTAGGGACCCTATACCGGATGGAGGTGCACGGGGATTTACCCTCCGGTGCGATCACCTTCGATGCGCAGCGCATAGGAGTGAGCCATCTTGCCTCGGTCGTGGAGAACGGCCGTCTCCAAGGTGCTTTGGAGCAAGAGATCAGTCAACGATCCGCCATAGGGGTTCTAGCGCCTGCGACCATCGAATCCATAGATTGGACATCCGGTGAGGTCCAGGTGGTCCTCGGCAATTCCCGTGCTGTTCGGGGTCATCTGCTGGTGGGCGCCGACGGGGCGGACTCCTTCGTGCGCGCCCAGGCACGAATAGGCGTTGCCTACGGCACCTATGGGCAACGGGGCGTGGTTGCTAATTTCGAAGCCAAGAAAGCCCATGTAGGGCGCGCCTTTCAATGGTTCCGGCCTGACGGTGTGTTGGCTTTTCTACCCCTACCGGGGCGCATTCTGTCCATGGTGTGGTCGACCCCGGCCGAAAACGCGGCCAGGCTCTGCACCTTAGGCCCCAACGATCTGGCGCGCGAGGTTCAAGAGGCCTCGGGGGATGTACTGGGTGCTTTGAAGGTCGTCACGCCCCCCCGGTCCTTTCCCTTGCGCTACTTAAAGGCGAAGAGTTTCGTGGGCTTGCGTACCGCCTTGCTGGGGGATGCTGCTCATAGCGTTCATCCGTTGGCGGGGCAGGGCGTGAACTTGGGTTTCCGCGATGTAGAGGCCTTGGCGCGGGTGCTGGGGGAACTTCCCCCGGGTGCCGATGCCGGAGCACCTAGCCTCCTAAAGAAGTACCAAAGGGAGCGCCTGGAGGATACGATGTCGGTCTTCGCGGTGACCGACGGATTACAAAAACTCTTCGCCGCGCCGAATCCCTTGATTCGTGCCCTTCGTAACCGAGGCATGAGTGCGGTGGATCGGTTGTCACCGGTGAAGAACGCGCTCATGCGGCGTGCGCTGCTTTGACCGGGGATCTGCAAATACTTTCCGAGGACAGGATGACTAAAGTAACGATTATGCGGTGGACGGGGGCGGTGCTGGGTATTTGCTTGCTGGGAAACGGCGTGGCCCAAGCCGATCAAGAATCGGTGCGAAAAGCCTTCACGGCGAAGTTCCCCAAAGTCCCCGTCCAGTCCGTCACCAAAATCCCCAACATCGATCTCTACGAAGTCATCGTTGGGACGGACGTCTATTACACCGACGACAAGGTGCAATACCTGGTCGAGGGGAATTTGATCGATCTCAAAACAGAAAAAAACCTCACCGCCGAGCGGCAGCGCGAATTAAAGGAAACGCCCATTGCGTGGAGCGATCTACCTTTGGATCTGGCTTTCAAGAAGGTGAAGGGAAAGGGCGAACGCAAGGTGGCGGTATTCTCCGATCCGGACTGCCCCTATTGCAAGCGGCTGGAAAGCTCTTTGAAGGACCTCGACAATGTCACCATCTACACCTTCTTATTCCCGCTAGTGGGTTTGCATCCCCAGGCCGTCGACCGGTCAAAGTCCATTTGGTGCTCGCCGGATCGCAACAAGGCCTGGGATGAGTACATGTTGAAGGGTGTGCAGCCCAGTGCGCCTAAAGATTGCGACAACCCCGTAGACAAAGTGCTTGCCTATGGGCAGAAGAAGAATATCAACTCGACCCCCACCATGGTGTTCGCCAGCGGAAAGCGCCTTAACGGTGCCTATCCACGTGAGGCCATCGAGCAGAATCTCAACGCGAAATAGGTTTTGGTGCGCTATGCGCAGTCGCACCTAGCGCTCGCTCGCCGCGTTCCTAAGCATGCAGCACACTGTTCGGCTGTTGCTCGCGGTTGCGTTGTCCGCGTTGATTCATCTGTCTCTCATCTACGGTTTCACGCTCAAACTTAGCGCCGGCGGCGCGAGCGTTGGCCATGTACTACACGCGCGGCTGCAGCCAGGAGATCCGCCTACCCTGCCGGACTCCCAAGAAGCCTCGCTGGAAGCGGAGTCGCAGGTCGTTGCATCGACAGAGATGGAGCCGCCTTCCCCGGTGCCCGCGCACGAATCTCCGGCGCGAGCGCCCGCCGAATCTGCTTCCGCGCCGGCCGGGGCGCCTTTGCCGCCAGTCCCGCTCCTGGCTGATACGAGCGTCTATCCTTCCCGGGACTTGGATGTGTTTCCCAAACCCTTGACGGCCATCAAAGCTCCCTTTCCCCCGCGGGCGAGCGACGATCAGATCTCGGGCGCGGTGACCTTGGAATTGATAATCGATGAGCACGGCGCTGTAGGGGATGTCAAAGTGGTGGAAGCGAACCCCGAGGGATATTTTGAGGACGCCGCGGTGGAGACTTTCAAAGCGGCCCGGTTTTCCCCCGCGCAGAAGGACGGGAAACCGGTCCGTTGCCGTCTAGCCATCAAGGTCGATTTCGATTTGGATCCCAACGCGTCAGAGTCCGTCGCGCGCGCTATTCGATAATCTTCCAGGTCTTGGGTAGCAGCACCCACGCGCGCAAGGCTTGGCGCATCCTTCCCGCGGCTTCTTCCGCTTCATGTCCTGGACCTAAAAACAGATCGGCGCGCACAACGCCGCGTATAGCCCCGCCGGTATCTTGTGCGATGACCAGCCGCTTGAGCGGTTCTCCTCCCACGGGCCATCTGGCTTCGAGATAGACCGGTGCACCCAGGGGAATACTTCGGGTGTCCACCGCGATGCTATGGCCCGGGGTGAGGGGCACGCCTTGCGAGCCCTTTGGGCCGTCAGCGGAATCGGGCTGTTCCTCGAAAAAGACATAGCTCGGATTCGTCTGCATGATCTGCATGGCCTTGCCGGGATTGCGATGTAACCAAGCCCGTATGGATTGCAGCGAGACCTCGTCGCCACGGAGTTCGCCCTTTTCGGCCAACACTTTTCCGATGGCGCGATAGGGATGGCCGTTCTGCTCGGCGTAGGCTAGGCGTAGGGTGCCGCCCGTATCTAAGGTAACTTTGCCCGACCCTTGGATGTGCAGAAAAAAGAGGGACACGGCGTCATCCACCCAGAGAATCTCGCGTCCGGTCAAGGAAGCTTGTCCGGTCTCGATGTCGCTCCGGCTAAAGTAGGGCATGACCTTGTCGCCCACCACTCGTCCGCGCAAACGTCGATGAGCGAGTTCGGGATAGAGCGCGGCTAATTCGATCCGCAGAAGATCCTGGGGTACCGCGTAAACAGGATAAACATAGGGCGCTTTTTTCTCCCGGCTGCCGCGCAGGAGGGGTTCGTAGTACCCCGTAAGCAATCCCGAAACATTGCCCCGGCTATCGGCGATCTCAAAGGGGGTAAACCAATTTTCGAAGTGAGCGCGCAGAGATACCGGGTCATTAGCGGCCAAACCTGAGGATTGGCGGCAGACCTCTGTCCATCTTGGATCCTGGGCCATCACGGTGCAACTTCCGAGAAACGCGCTCATCGCGGAGGCGAGCGGGCTGGAATTCCAGCCCGGTAGAGCGCTCCACGCGACAGACGACAGACGGCGTGCCACTTCGGACTTAGGTGCCACCGGCGGTGTTATAGGGGTTTCCGGTACACTCATGCATGCGCTCGAGAGCAGCGCGACGATGCATACCGGCCATGCTCTGGAGCACCCCCTAATTTTGTTTACTCCGCGCGCGATGATTTGGTTTGCCATTGAGATATTGTCGGGGCTCGCTCTGTTTCTGTTTATCGTTTGGTGGACGCTCCCAAAAAAGGACAAACGCTAAACGCG